>NZ_JBUDSW010000077.1:0-13940 GCF_054921475.1 Desulfobaculum sp.
GATTTGGCAAGCTTCATTACTTCGCGCAGTTCATCCTCAAAGGCCATGTTCGTTCCACGGGTAATCTGTGGAATGCCTTTCTCCACAAGAGGCCAGTAATACTTGATCCACTGAAGGCAAACGAGTCCGTAGGGGATGAAGGCGTAATCCTGCCCATCCTCGGTATGAAACTCGACAAGCTCGCTGCTCAAGCCCGACGCGATGTCCACGAGAGCCCGGAGTAGGGCGATTTTGTATGTGGCGACCTTGGAGTCGTCGTAAAGGATGGACGAGATTGTTTCGATACTGTTGTTTCTGGCAGGCAGAAACTGAAAGAGAAGCCCTTGGTCAGCGTCATCTATGTATTCAAATCCGTAGGTCCGAAGCAGGAGCTTTTCGGAAATGTCCCTAGGAGCGGCAAGAATTCGGTCGCCGCTCTGGAGCTCACGCGCTTTGGCGTGCAGTTCAGACAGGGTGATTTCTGAAAGGGTGGCGGCAACGCCGTCAGGAAGTGGCGCAGACGTGCAGGTCATTGGTGCTCCTATGGCGCCAACGGTGAAGAGCTTAATGGCGTCTCGACGGGTCGGCATGAACTGGTCCTTGCGAGGAGAATCAGAATGAAGGGCAGTCTCAGCTCCTCGACGAAGAGGCTGCCGGCAGTTGTGTCAGCAAGGCTATACGGGCTGGCCTTCCCGTACCGGATAAGGACGATATATCTTTTGAAACGCTATATCAATTCCCAACTCATTGCTTGCGCAATGTTTGACACCAAGAAAAAGACCGTTTTGATAATATGATGAGAAGAGGAAGGGGAGAGAAATAGCCCTGAATGAGTGACCACTCAGAGGGCACGTGAAGGCGAGTCGGAGGAGCTTCGGCTCGCTTCGTTTTAGGAGGCGAAATGCACGTAAGTTGCAAAACCGAAAATCGACTTACGTGCATTCTATGTTTTTGACCTTACACCACGCTTACACCACCAAAAAAAGCCCTTGGACGGATCCAAGGGCTTGATTTTGTTGGGGTATCTGGTGGAGGCGGGGGGAATCGAACCCCCGTCCGAGAATGCTCCACTCAAGGCGTCTACAGGCTTAGTCCATCATTTGTGTCTTACCGATTGCCCGCCGACGGACAGGCTTGCGCACGGCCAGTTCACCTTGGTTCTCGCCCTGATTCCGGCGAACGCGAATCAGTAGCCAGCCTGAAAGGGTTGTCACCGCTCCGATTTATCAGGCATCCATCGGTTAAGTGCTGGCTAATTAAGCTGCCAGAGCGTATTCGGTATCATTGGCATTTATAGCCTTGCCGCTTTTTTACGAGGCCAGCGGCGCCTCGGCCTGCAACCTTGGCTTCAACCATCCCCGTCGAAACCAGGTCGCCCCCAATCAAAGAGCTAGGGGGAATATAGGGACTTTTCAAGATTTGGCAAGGGGGTCATGGGGTGTTCGGGAAAATTCTTTGTGTGCCGGGAGGATGTGTTGCTCTGGGAATTTTGCATAAGGGGTATTCCTTCCGGCAGGATGCGTGTAGTATGTGTCCAACTCCCCATCCTGCGTTTGTAGGTGGGGCCCACAAGTGGGCAGGGGGGCATATGCTCCCTGCTTTCGGCGTTCCAGCCCGCCGAAAGCGTGAATACCCCGGCCGCATCGGGACTCCAGCGGCCGGGGCTTCGCGTTTCATGTCCCACCATGCACACGCAAAGGGCGCGCCTGCTTCGTGACAGGCGCGCCCTTTTAACGGCTGAAATCGTGCGTGGAGGCGTTTAACGCTCCAGCGCGGTCAGGTCTTCATATGTCTCACGGCGGCGCGCCACGGTGACGTTTTGACCGTCTACGATGATCTCGCACGCACGGGGGCGGGAATTGTAGTTGGAGCTCATGGTAAAGCCGTATGCGCCCGCAGAGAAGCAGGCGAGGAATTCACCGGACTCCACACGCGGCAGCTGTCTGTCGCGCGCGAGGAAGTCGCCGGATTCGCAAATAGGACCAACCACGTCCACATCCTCCTCCGGACGTCCGGCCGGGGCAACTTCGGCGATGCGGTGGAAGGAGCCATACAGCGAGGGACGGACAAGGTCGTTCATGGCGGCGTCCACAATGACGAAGTGCTTGCTGGGCGTCTGCTTCGTGTAGACGACCTCGGTCACAAGGATGCCCGCGTTGCCCGCGATGCTCCGGCCCGGCTCCAAAATGAGTGTGATGGGCAGGTCTGCAAGGCGCTTGGCAAGGGCTTCACCGAATTCGGCAGGGTGGGGCGGCTCTTCCTCGTCGTAGGTAATGCCAAGGCCGCCGCCAAGGTCGATGTACTCGATGCACAGGCCCATGTCGCACAGCTGCTGGTAGAAGTTGAGAATCTTCTCCAGCGCTTCAAGGAACGGCTCCACGGTGGTGAGCTGGGAACCGATATGGCAGTCAATGCCAACGGCCTCTACAGCCGGGAGTTCCTTGGCGCGGCGGTAGGTGGCAAGGGAGGTCTCAAGATCCAGCCCGAACTTGTTTTTCTTCATCCCGGTGGAGATGTAGGGGTGGGTCTTGGGGTCCACGTCGGGGTTGATACGCACGGAAATGCGGGCGGTTTTGCCCATTTCCTGCGCCACGGCGCCGATGCGTTCCAGCTCCTGCTGCGACTCCACGTTGAACATGAGGATATTTGCCTCAAGCGCCTCGCGGATTTCGGCGGTACGCTTGCCAACGCCGGAGTAGACGATTTTCTGCGGATCCACGCCAGCGGCGAGGGCGCGGTGCAGTTCGCCGCCGGAGACGATGTCCATGCCTGCGCCCATTTCGGCCAGCAGCTTCAGCACGGAGAGGTTGGAATTGGCTTTGACGGAATAGCACGTCATATGCCGCAGCGAGGTAAACGCCGAATCATACGCCTTAAAATGGCGGCGCAGGGTGGCGGCGGAATAAACGTACAGCGGGGTGCCGTACTCCTTGGCAAGGTCGGCGACCTTGAGGTCTTCCGCGTGGAGTTCTCCGTCCTTAAGAGTGAAGAAATGCATGCCGTTCTCCTGATATCCCTATAACGATTGAAGATTCAAAGAAGCAGTGTCATGGCGGTGTTGCTGTGCCAACGGCGGGGCTGCGCCCCGGCTTCTCCGCTGGCATCGAACGCCATCGTGCGCCACTGCGAAAGGATGGCGCACGTCTTCCAATGTGGCAAGCGGTCCTGCGCGGCGCGGCAGACGCCGGTTACGGAACCATCTGGACCTTGGTTGAGGTGCCCCGGATGCTTGTGTGGACATTGTCGGCGGTGACGCGCCACAAAAGCGGCTGGTCGCCAAGACCGCAGGCGCGCAGGGTGAGGCTGCCACCGCTCAGGGTCATGTCCTTGGAAGCACGGGTAAATTCAATGCGGCGCTCGGGCGTAAACGGGCACCCCGGGCAATCCGCGGAGGAGACCTCCAGATACACGGCGGCAACCTTGCGCCAGTTGCCGGTGACGTCGGCTTTGACGGTGACGCAGCCGTTTTTCAGCGTGGCTGTGGCGTTTTCGATGGCGAAGGTATCCTGAGAGGTCTGCGGCTCGGGCCAGACCTTTTTGCCGCAGCCACCAAGCATGACGGCGCAGAGCAGGGCGGCCATCAGACCGAGAAGCAGTCGAGACGTGCGCATGGGGTTAGTCCTTGTTGGTACCGGTGGCCTTCCACCGGTGTAAGAGGTTCAGGGCGTCGAGGGGCGTCAGGGCGTTCACATCCAGGCCGTCCAGTTCATCCAGAACGGCAAGGCGCTCCGGCTCAATGGCCGGGCCGCATTCCTCGTCGGGAATGGGCGCATCCGCCGGGATAAGCCCGGGGAGCAGGACGCTTTTGGTCTCCGGCTGGGGCGGACGGTTGCCGTTGGACTCGCGCGAGCGGCGCTCAAGGTCATGCAGAATGTCCTTGGCGCGGGTGACAACGCCACGCGGCACGCCTGCGAGCTTCGCAACCTCGATGCCGTAGCTTCGGTCCGACGGGCCGGGGAGCAGGCGGCGCAGGAAGATGATATCGCCCTTGTGCTCCTTGACCGCGATGTTGAAATTCGCCACCTGCGGCATTTTGCTCTCAAGCACGGTCAGCTCATGGTAATGGGTGGCGAAAAGAGTGCGGACGCCGCCCTTGCCGCGCGCGCACAGCTCCTCCACCACCGCCCAGGCAAGGGCAAGGCCGTCAAAGGTACTGGTGCCACGGCCGATTTCGTCAAGGATGACGAGGCTTCTGCGCCCGGCTTGCCGCAGGATGCGCGCCGTTTCCATCATTTCGACCATGAACGTACTTTGGCCCTGCGCAAGGTTGTCCGATGCGCCAACGCGGGAGAAAATGCGGTCCGCAATGCCGATGCGGGCGCTGCGCGCCGGGACAAAGGAGCCAATCTGCGCCATGATGGTGATAATGGCCGCCTGACGGAGCACGGTGGACTTACCCGCCATATTCGGGCCGGTGATGACCAGCAGGCGCTTGTTTTCGTCCACGCGCACGTCGTTGGGGATATAGTTGGCGCTGCCTTGCACGGCCTCCACCACGGGGTGGCGTCCGGCAGTGATGGCAAGCTCCAGCCCGTCGTGCATCTCCGGGCAGTTCCAATCGTTTTGGGCGGCGGCTTCGGCCAGCCCCTGCCAGTAGTCCAGCGCGGCGATGCGCCCGGCCATGTCCATAAAGCGGTGCCGCGCGCCGGCGACTTTTTCCCGCAACTCGTTGAACAGGCGGTATTCCAGCATCTTGCGCTGGTCCGAGGCCGACAGGAGCTTGTCCTCCAACTCCTTGAGCTGGGGCGTGATGTAGCGCTCGCTGTTGACGAGGGTCTGCTTGCGCTCAAAGTGGTAGGGCACCTTGTCGGACAGGGTCTTCGGGATGTCGAAATAGTACCCGAAAACCTTGTTGAAGCCGATCTTGATGCGTTCCAGCCCGGAATCCTGTTTCACTTCCTCCAGCAGCGCCTTGAGGCGGCCTTCGCCATGCTCGGTCAGGTCCATCAGCTCGTCCAACTCGGCGTTGTAGCCGTAGCGGAACAGGCCGCCCTCGGTGATGAGGTGGGGCGGATTATCGGCAAGGGCAGTAGCCAAAAGCTGTGCCCAGTCCGACAGGCTGTCCCAGCCTTTGAGCATTTGGTCCATGACGCGGGGCAGGGCGTCGCCTTCGGTGCCGCGCGCCTGCTCCAGCAGGTCTTCCACATCGGGGAGCACCGCAAGGGAGTTGCGCAGAGCGAGAAAATCCTTGGGGGTGGCGCGGTTGAGGAAAATGCGGGTGGACAGGCGCTCAAGGTCGTACACGCTGTCCAGCTTTTCGCGCAGGTCCTCGCGGAGTTCTTCGCCGTGGAACAGGAAGGCGATGGCCTCCTGCGTTGCCACAATGGGCTTTTCGTCCTTCCACGGACGCTGGAGGCGCTCCGCCAGCAGGCGTCCGCCCATGGGAGTCATGGTGCGGTCCATAACGTGCCACAGTGTGCCGCGCCCGCGTCCGCCGTCCAAGCGCCGGAAAATCTCCAGATTGCGCTCCGTCACCTCATCCAGCAGCAGATGCTTGCTGAGGCTGAGCGGCCGGAAGGGCGCAAGGTGCGTAAGGTCGTGCTTCTGCGTCTGGCGCAGGTAGGCGAGGATGGCTCCGCAGCACTGGGTCAGCTGCGGCTTGTCGTCAAGGTCCAGCGCGTCAAGGTCGGCCACGCCCTGCGAATCCATAACCCGGCGCTTGGAGCCGGGCAGGTCAAAGAATGACTGTAGCGGCACGAAGTGGACCTTGGACTCAAGGTCGGTGAAGCGCTTTGGCACGTCGTATTCGCGGGTAAGCAGAATTTCGCGCGGGTCGGTCTTTTCCATCCACTGCCAGAGTTCGACCTCTTTGGTGCTTTGGATGCCGGACCATTCGCCCGTGGAAAAGTCCACCCACGCCAGACCGCCGGCGCCTGCCTTGGCGTCCCAGAAGAGAGCCGTCAGGTAGTTGTGGGTCTTGGACGTAAGGTTGGAGTCCTCCACCACGGTGCCCGGGGTGAGGATGCGCGTAACTTCGCGCTTGACGAGGCCCTTGGCCTGCTTGGGGTCCTCCACCTGCTCGCAAATGGCGACATTGTGGCCCTTTTCCAACAGTTTGGAGAGGTAGCCGTCGCAGGAGTGGTAGGGCACGCCGCACATGGGCACGGGCGCGTCAGCGTTGGGATTGCGGGAGGTGAGGGCGATCTGAAGGTCGCGCGCGGCGATCTCCGCGTCCTCGAAGAACAGCTCGTAGAAGTCGCCCATGCGGTAGAACAGCAGGGCATCGGGATATTCCGCCTTAATGCTCAGGTATTGTTCGAGCATTGGCGTCAGTTTTGTTTTGCTCACGTGCTCTTTCTGTATGCCCGGCGCACTCCGGGACGGGAGGAGCCGGACGCGGGTTATTCGTTGATGAGGGTGCGGTACGTGATGGAGTGCCAGCTCTGGCACCGGGGGCACCGGAAGAAGACCTGCTCGCGTTTCAGGCCGCAGCGGCGGCAGACAAAGCGTTTCAGCCCGCGGGCATGTTTGACGAAGAACTCAAGCTGCTGGCGAAACGCCGGGGACAGCGGCTGATCGTCCATGCTGATGGCCAAAAGTTCAAGGCGTGCGGGCCAAAAGTCCGGATTGAGCACAAGGGTTTTTTCCAGCCATGCGCGGGACTTTTCGCTGTCGTGACTACAGACCATCCATGCGGCGTAAAACTGCGCCAAGAGGTCTGGGTCGCGTTTTTCCAAAACGGAGAGAACCGCGTCGCACAGCTCTCTAGGTGGGTGATAACTGAAGGGTTTGTCCGTGTCGAGTTCACCTTCCAGCGCGTCGTGCTGGCGGGCGGCGGCGAGGATGCCTTCAAACAGGACAAAGGCGAGGCTGTCGTCCACCTTACTTAGCGCCTTGTGCAGGTGCCTCGACAGGGTGGGCCAGTCCTCGTTGGCGAGGTCATGCAGCAGGTGGGCCTGCCACGCTTCAACGGAGCCGGGGTAGGTCTTGAGGGCTTTTTTGAGCCACTTGTTCCCGGCTGCGACGTTGTCGTCGTCGAAATGGTCCTGCGCAAGGCGGACCATGTAGTGGGCCTCGGCAATGTCGTTGCCAAGCTGGGCATAATAGCGCGATGCGCGTTCAAAGTCGCCTGTGTCGGCGGTCATGCGGGCCAGTTCGTCAACGATGGCGGGGTTGTCGCCAGAAATTTTACGCGCCTGTTCAAAGGCGCCGAGGGCGCGGTCGATAAAGCCGCCGCGCTTGTAGTCCAGCCCCAGTTCGTACCATGTTTTGGCTTTGACGGCGTCGTCCAGACCGGGGCGGACGATGAGGTTTTGACGAATCTGTACCGCCCGCTCAATTTCGCCGTGCGAGCGGTACAGATTCCCAAGAGCCAGATATATTTCAACGGCGTCGGGATTGTCCTTTGCAACCTGACTCAGTTCCGCAATGGCGGCCTGAGTATCACGAGAAACCGGAGCAAAGCTGCCGGGGTCCGCGACCTCGGTGCCGCCGGAGAAGCTCTTGCCACCACGCAAGGGCAAGAGGCGAGTGAGCCAGTTCATGCAAATCCCTTGGCCGTTCCGGCCGTTTTTTTACTGTGCTGCGGGAGTTTCGGCTTCTGCGGCCGGGGTCTCTGCCGGGAAGTTTTTGTCCTCCAGCGGCAGATTGCGCAGGGAGGTCACTTCCTTCTCAAGGTTTCTGAGCTTTTTGCGGCAGCGGCGCAGCTCTGCACAGGTGCGGAACTTCTCATACAGGAAGTACAGCGTACACAGAATGCCACCCAGCACAAAAGCGGACAGAAGAATGAAATAGATGGGCTGATGGATCAGGAACAAATCCTGCCCAAACAGCGTCAGGCCAAGCTCAACCTGCTGCGACAGGGACTCCATGTTCTGTGCAAACAGCACCATGGTCAGGAAAAACAGGACAAGCAGGGCCAGAACTTTCAAGTAACGCATTAACTTTCCTCCTCCTTGGCGGATTGTTTCGTCTTAAACTCGTCAAAATAGGGTTTGAGGCTGGCATAGGTGTGATCAATATGTTCTGGGATGACGCGGGTTTCCGAGGCGAATGCCATGAAGGAGGAATCCCCGACCCATCGGGGGACGAGATGGAAGTGCAGGTGCTCTTTAATGCCAGCGCCTGCGGCCTCGCCCATGTTGACCCCCATGTTGATGCCTTGGGGGGAGAAGTGCGTTGTGAGTATGCGGGTGGATTCGTGCATGAGGTCCATCATTTCATGGTGTTCTTCCGGACGCAGGTCCACCAGACTCATGACGTGGCGGTACGGCGTCACCATAAGGTGGCCGTTGTTATAGGGGAAAATGTTCATGATGACAAAGGAATACCGCCCCCGGTACAGGATGCGGCGCGCGGCGTCTTCGTCCGTGTGCTTGGGCAGGCAGAAAGGGCAGGTGTCCGGCTTGGGGCCGAGGATGTAATCGAGCCGCCATGGGGCCCATAGTACTTCCATATGACGTACCTCTTGGTTGTGATTGCGCCCGGTTAGTGGGCGTCGTCCGCAATATGCCGCAAAGCGAGGTCCACGGCCTGCCGCGCCGATGTCGCGGCAATAACGCCTGCCATGTCCGTGTAGGTGCCAATGGCGATGACGGCTTTGCCGGCCTTGAGGGCAAAACCCACCTCGGACAGGGTGCCACTGCCGCCTTCCACCGCGATGACCACATCCCCGTTGGCGACAACGAGGGCGTTGCGCATTTGCCCAAGGCCAGTGGCTATGGGCACATCGATGGCGCTGTTTGCATCGTCCGGGCTGCTCCCGGGCAGAATGCCGATGGTGCGGCCACCGAGGTTCTGCGCACCTTTGGCGGCGGCATGCATCACGCCGCCAAGGCCGCCACAAACAAGGTCGCACCCCGCATCAGCGATGCGGCGGCCAACCTCGCGGGCGACTGCGGCGGTGGTTTCGTCGCAGTGGCCGGACCCTATGACGGAAATCCGTGGGCGGCGCTTCATCGTTTTGTCATCCTACCGGCATGTTGTGTGTCACATACGCCGTGAAAGCGAAACATTTACACGGCATAGGCCGCAAGGGCAAGGGGCGCGCTGTGCCCCCGGGCCAGAGGGACGGCGTAAAGTGCCTGAGCACAGCATCAAGACTGTGGCGAAACCACACTCTCCCCGGCACAGACCGAAATGCACCACGCACCTGCGGCGTGTCCAGCGTGTCCGCCGCGCGACACTGCGGCGTCGTTGCCCGCGCCCTGCATGGGGCATGCGCCGCGGAGGCCATCTTGCCCCCGTTGCGCCACGCGGATTACTCCGCGTCGGTCTTTGCCGCGCTGTCTGCACCATCCTTTGACGTGTTCTCCCCAGACTTGCGCTCCGGCTCGTCCGCAGGTGCCCCCTCAGCCTCACCAGCTGATGAGGAGTTCCCTGCGGCAACTTCACCGGATTGAGAGCCACCCGGCGTAGCGGGGGCCGTCTTCTCAAGGCCCAGATAGTCCGGGTCGTCCACCAAGCGGTGGGCGAGGGCCAATTGGTCCTCGCGGCAGGAGGCCTGCCCGTCCAGCATTGCGGCGCGCAGCTTTTTGAGCACCGTGCCAAACTCCGGCCCCGGCTGGAGGCCCATGGCCAGCAGGTCGTGCCCGTCTATTTCCAGTTCCTGCGTCTTGAGCTGGGTCAGGAACAGGGACATGCTCTTGCGGATGTCCTCCTGATTAAAGCGCGCCATGATGTACAGGATGCCCTCAAGGGGCAGCGTCTCCAGCATAAAATACAGCTCGCTGGCCGGCCCGCCCCGGTGCTTCCATTTCTTGTAGGCGTACACGGTGTTGTTCACCTGCGTGCGCAGGGCCAAAAGCTCCGTGGATTGCCGCTTGGTCAGATTAAAGCGCGTGGCAACGGACTGCACGTCCTCCTCGGGCATGCCGTTGAGCATCGCCATGAAGAAGAGCATCCAGTTGTGCGGCAGGTCGCCAAGGTAAAGCAAGCGGTGCCAGTCCAGCCCTTTTTGATGTCCTCCAGCAGGGTCTCCTGCGCCGGGGTCAGCGTCAGCAGGGGGTGCATGGTCTCCAGAATCTTATAGTGCCGCATCTGTTTCAGGCACTCCACGGCGTTTTCCTCGTCAAAGATGAGGTTCATCTCGTGGAAAAGGCGTGTTCCGGAGAGCTTGGGGATCATGTCCAGCTGCATGGCGTTGCGGATAAGGCGGTCCGTCTGGCCGCCAATGCGGAAATTGTAGCGCTTGGCAAAGCGGATGCACCGCAAAATGCGCGTTGGGTCCTCCACAAAGGACAGGGAGTGCAGCACGCGGATGACGCGGTTTTTGATGTCGCGCTGGGCTCCGAAGAAGTCCACCAGCTTGCCGAAGCGGTCCGGATTGAGCTGCACGGCAAGGGCGTTGATGGTGAAATCGCGCCGGTACAGGTCCATTTTGATGGAGGAGAGCTCCACCGTGGGCAGGGCCGCCGGGTACTCGTAGTATTCAAGGCGGGCCGTGGCCACGTCGATACGCTGGCCGTCCTCAAGGATGACCACGGCGGTGCGGAATTTATGGTGCGCGCGCACGCGCCCGCCCAGCTTGGCCGCAAGGGCGCGGGCAAAGTCGATGCCGTTACCCTCCACCACAAGGTCAAGATCGGAGTTGGGCGTATGCATAAGGATGTCGCGCACAAAGCCGCCCACGGCGTAGACCTCCATGCCCATATCACGCCCAAGCTCACCGGCGCGGCGCAGGATGGAGAAAAGCTCCTTGGGCAGTCTGTCGCGTATCATAATGCGGATATTGCGCTCGCGGCGCTTCTCCGGCTGCAGGGACTCGGGAATGCGCGCAGGTTCCTCGATGAGGATGTTGATAAGGTCCGTGCGCGTCAGCACGCCAATCACCAGTCCATTTTCAATGACGGGAACAAGGCGCTGCCCTTGGCCCAGCACGATTTCCATCACGTTGTACAGGTCCGACTCCGGGGCGACGGTGGCGTTGCTGCGGGTCAGGTAGTCCGTGGCGGGCAGATGCCCAAGGCCGTGGGCCACCGCGCGGTCCGCGATTTGATGCTCCAAGATGCCTTGGCATTCCCGTGTTTCGGCCTGCACAACAGGGGCGGCCTTCAGCCCGAAGCGTGTCATGATTTCGCTGGCCTCGGTGATGGTCTTGTCACTCTCGATGAGGATGGGCGGGTGCGACATAAGCTGGCGGACCCGCTCCTGCGGGGCGATGTGCGAGAGCAGAAGGGCGAAAAGCTCGTCCTTCACCTGCGAGGGCGTTCTGTCCTTGATGCTGGCCGACGCAGCGGATGCATGCCCACCGCCACCAAAGGAGGCGCAAATCTGACTGACGTCCACCTCTGGACTGCGCGAGCGCGCCACAAGCTGAATGCGGTCGCCCATGCGGCCAAGGGCAAACAGCACGTTGATGTGCTCCATGTCTAGCATCTTGTGCGCCAGCAAGGCGAAATCGTTGACGTATTCCTCGGTGCTGACCTCCGTGACCACCACCGCGGTATTGCGGATATCGTGGGTTTGGGCGGCCTCCAGCATGGTGTTGAGCAGAGCGACCTGATCGGCGCTGAGGTCGCGGGTGATGAGGTCGGACACAAAGGTCACGTCCATGCCCTGTTCCAGCAGCCACGCCGCGGCCATATAGTCGTGCACCGTGGTGGAATTGAAGGTAAAGGAGCCGGTGTCCTCATAGATGCCAAGGGCGATGATGTCAGCCTCCCGGCTCTCCACGGTGATGCCTCTCCTTTTCAGTTCGTGGCAGAGGATAGTGGCGGTGGAGCCCCAGTTGTTGACGATGCCTTCCGAGGAGTCCACATCGTCCGGGGTGTCCGGGTGATGGTCGTAGGCGTGGATGATCAAGCCCTCGTTCTCGAAAACCGGGGCCACGTGGTTCACACGCGATTTTTGGCGGGTGTCTACCACCACAAGGGTGCTCACCGTGGACAGGTCAATTTCCTTCACGTTGCGGAAGTTGAACATGTACATCGCGCTTTGGATGTAAAAATTGCGCAGGTTGCGCTCCTGCGAACCGGGGAAGACAAGCGTTGCCCCGGGATACAGGCGGCTTGCGGCTATCATGGCGGCAAGGGCGTCAAAGTCCGCATTCATATGCGTGGTAATGATGGTGGGGGCGCTGATTTTATTGGACATGGTATCCTGTGGTTCTGCTTTCATGCGCGGCAGTGGCGCGGTGTTATCTGCGTTGAGGCAAAGGCATTGATACGGGGATGGCGCAGCCGCGCCCCACGCAAAACCTCAGGCGCGCGGGGAGGGCGCGCGGCCTCCCTTACCGTACACGCTTCGGGGCGAGAAGCCACCAAACGTCCGGGAAGGAAGGGTTCTGCCGAGGGTTATGGATTTCAGCTTTTTTTTCAAGCACCTAAGGGCAAACTTTTTGCGCCACGGCCTTGCTTTGTGCTCTGCCCGTCCTCTAGTATGGCACAGAATTGTCCCGTATTTCAGGCTGTTCACCTTTGCCCCGGAGGCACCGCATGCGCATTGCAGTCATTGGGCGAACCGGAAAACTCCTTGCGGCGGCGCGCCGCCTGCACGGGCAGGGCGCGCGGATTCCCGTGGTCTGGACCTGTCCACCGCAGGACTACGAAGGCACGCCGCCAGAAGCCTTTGCCGCCTTGGCCCGCGAAACCGGGGCGGATTACCGCCTCAGTCCCGACCTTACAGCCCCGGAGGCGCAGGCGGCCCTTGCCGCGGCGCGGTGCGATGTCGCCATTTCCATGGGCTACCTCTACCGCATTCCAAAGGCCGTCCGGGCGCTGTTTCCCCACGGCATCCTCAACTGCCATGGCGGCGACCTGCCGCGCTACCGGGGGAGTGCATGCGCCAACTGGGCCATTTTGCAGGGGGAGACGTCCGTGGCGCTGACGGTGCACCAGATGGCCGACGGCATCGACGCCGGGCCCATACTGCTCAAGGAATACCTGCCCATCTCGGATGGCACTTATATCGGCGACATTATGCAGTGGTACGAGGCGTGCGCGCCGGACCTCCTCGCCAATGCCGCTAGGGGCCTCCTGCACGGGGACATCACGCCCCAGCCGCAACCGGCGAACCCGGAGCAGGCGCTTCGGTGCTATCCACGTCGCCCCGAGGATGGCCGCATCAACTGGACAGCCTCCGCCGAGGCCATCTGCCGTCTTGTCCGCGCGACATCGCGGCCTTTTGCCGGAGCCTTCAGCTTGTATGAAGGGCGCGAACGCGTCACGGTATGGCGCGCACGGCCACACCGCCCGCGCCAGCCGTTCTTGGCCGTGCCCGGGCATGTGTGCCGAGTCGAAGGGGACAATCCCGTCGTCGCCTGCGGCGATTCCCGCCAGATGGTGGAGATTGAAGAAGCCGGTATGGAAGGAAAAACACCCGCCGAAGCCAAAGCGCTATTGCGGCGCAGTGTACGCGCCCGCTTCGTCTGAGGGCTGGGCCGCGGTCTGGCTTTTGCCGTGGGTTATGGCGTCTGCCGCATCCCGCATCAATACGGCACCACGCTGCTGCGCCGCCGCGCAGGCCTCATGGAACCATTCCCGCACACCCGGCCCCTCGCCCGAGGCAACGTGCCTATTGAGCGCGGCCATATCGTGCTGGTCCTTTTTGGCGCGGGCATAATGCGCCATGCTTTGCGTATTTAAATAGATATGGATGGGATGGAAGAGCAGAACCACCGGGTCCTGCCTGCCGGGGTCGGCAAGAAGGTCCTGCGGCGTGCGCAGGCCATATTGCAGGCTGGCGCCGTCGCCAAAGTGGAGAGGAAACCGGACAAGTCCGGTGTGGTGGACGTAGGGCGGCACTTCGGGGGAATCATGCGCTATGATGTTGCAATCGTAGGACAACCCCGCCTTGGCAAACAGATAGATGCTGGTGCTGTCCATCCGGTAGCTGTGGTTTCGCACGCCAGCGGCATCCGGGTACAGGTCTAGCAGGTGATGCAGGGTGTCGCGGTCTGACGCGTCTGGCTGTCCGAAAAAGGGATGCAGGCCAACCTCGTGCCCTTGTCTGGCGGCCCAGTGCAGCGCGGGGCTGTGGTTGGTGGCATAAAACGTCGCAAGAATGCCGTAGGACTCCACAAG
>NZ_JBUDSW010000078.1:0-13937 GCF_054921475.1 Desulfobaculum sp.
CCTGCGCAGCGGCACGTGCCCCGAACTTGCCAAGCAGGAAGATAAGCTGGAACGGCTCAAGGAGCGCCACCGCGCCGTGTGGAACGACATCAACAAGGTGCGCAATCTGGAGTCGTGCCGGGTGCTTGTGCCCGGCCGCGTGCGCCCGGGGGTGGAAATCAACATCGGCGAGGCGCGGTACGTGGTTCGTGATTATATGGAAAATGTGTGCTTTCGGTACCGGGACTATGAAGTGATCGTCGAATCGCCAGCATTGCAGAAATAAGGTCTGATCATCAATGGATATAGGAACTCTTCTTGGACTTTTGGCCGGTATGGGCCTCATCGTCGGCTCCATTATGTTTGGGGGCGGCGCAATCGGCGGCTTCCTCGACGTGCCGTCTGTGCTGGTCGTTGTGGGTGGTACCATGGCGACGGCGTTTATCATGTTCCCCATGAAGGTCGTCTTTGGCTCCTTCAAGGTGGCTATGAAGGCCTTTTTTGCCAAAAGTTCCGACGCGTCGGCCATGATTGACCAGTTGGTTATGCTGGCGGAAAAGGCGCGTAAGGAATCCCTTGTGGCGCTGGAAAAAGTAGCCATCGAGGATGAATTTATCAAAAAGGGCATCCTGCTGGTGGCCGACGGCACCGAGGAGTCCCTTGTCCGCGCGGTGATGGATACCGAAATTTCTTTCATGAAGCAGCGCCACAGGCAGGGGCAGGGCGTGTTTAAGGGGATGGGCACCATGGCTCCGGCCTTTGGTATGATTGGTACCCTTATCGGTCTGGTGAAGATGCTCCAGAATCTGTCCGACCCGGCCTCCATTGGTCCGGCCATGGCGGTTGCGCTGTTGACGACCTTCTATGGCGCGGTGCTGGCCAACGTGATTTTTCTGCCCATTGCCAAAAAGCTGGAGGAGCGCTCGCAGGAGGAATCGCTGTACATGGAAATTGCCATGGAGGGCGTGATATCCATCCTGCACGGCGAGCACCCGCAGATTGTGCGCGAAAAGCTCCTTGCCTTCCTGTCTCCCGCCATGCGCGGGGCCGATAAGTAGGACGCCATGGCCGACGCAGTAAACGCACCAAAACGCAAGGACGAAGAGCCGCAGGAAGAGGGGTTGCCGGCATGGCTGGCGACCTTTGCGGACATGATGACGCTGCTGCTGTGCTTCTTCGTGCTTATGTTGTCCTTTGCCAATCAGGACCTTGCGAACTTCCGCACCCTGATGGGCTCCATCCGCGACGCCTTCGGCGTGCAGCAAAAGCGCCCCGAGGCAACCTTTGCCGCCTATTCCCCAACGCGGCTTGAGAGTAAGGGCGTCAAGCTCAATCAGGAGCAGCGCGTGGTGCTGGACCTGACCATGCAGCTGCGGGCCATGATTGAAGACGACACCGAACTGAAGCGCTCCACCGGCGTCACTGCCGAGCGCGAGGGCGTGCTGGTGCGTGTGGAGACGGCCTTCCTCTTTGCCCCGGGCAAGGCCGAACTGCGCCCCGGCGCGGAAAAAATGCTTGAGAATGTTTTGAAGATTATGAAGGAGCATAACTTTAACTGTGTTATCCGCGGGCACACCGATGACCGCGAGGAAGCAGGCTCCATCTACCCCTCCAACTGGGAACTCTCCTCGGCGCGCGCCGCAGCCGCACTGCGCTGGCTGGTGGAGAAGGGCGGCGTGGCCCCCCGCCGGCTCAAGGCCGTGGGCTACGCCGGAACGCGCCCCCTTGTGCCCAACGACAGGGCCGAGGACCGGGCGCGCAACCGCCGCGTCGAATTCCTCCTGCACAGACCTGATAACGAAGCCTGGTAAGCCATGCCCCACTCGGAACCGCTCTACACAGCCGAGGCCGTCCGCGACGGCGAGGCCCTTGTCGATGTCCGCATCCGAAAGGATTCCCGTGAATTTTCCCTGTTTGGCCGCAGCCCCCGCGAGATGGAGGAGCGCGTTGTCGCGTCCTATGACGGCGGGCGCACGCTCCCTGTCCTTGTGGGCAGTGGCGCGGGCTATGCCTTGCGGCGACTGCTTGCTGCAACGGACGGCCCCGTTGCCGTGGTGGACCGCGAGGCGCCGATTCAGGACCTCACCGGCCTGCGCGCGCAGTACGCGGGGAACGACCGCGTGCTGTGGGTGGACGCCCCGGACGTGGACACCGCCCTTGGCGCACTGACCCGCTGGCAGATGCAGGAGGGCGGCGCGCCCCTCGCGCCCTTGCCCCTGCCGGCCTACCGCCGGCTGGACCGCGCCTTTTACGGCGAGGTGGCCGAGCGCCTGCAGGCCAGCGCGTCCTATGACTTTTGGGCCAAGGCGGACTACCCCAAGTTCCAAAGCTGGCCGCCGCGCGTGTTGTACCTCACCAGCGATTATTTTCTTGTGGGCGAACTGGTGCGCGCCAGCGAGCGCCTTGGCACCCCGCACTATTTTTTGAATATTGGCTCCAGCGAGACGGGCTGCACGGACTTCGTGAAGATGCTCCTCAAGGTGGTGGTGGAGTTTAAGCCGGACTTTGTGTTCACCATCAATCACCTTGGCGTGGACCGCGAGGGCGTGCTGGTGGACCTGTTGCAGCGGCTGAAACTGCCGCTGGCCTCGTGGTTTGTGGATAATCCGCACCTTATCCTCTACATGTACAAGCGCCTTGTCAGCGACTGGACCGCCATCTTTACGTGGGATGCGGACAATGTTGCCTCCCTGCGGCAGCTGGGCTTTGAGCATGTGCGCTATCTGCCGCTGGCGACGGATGCCACCCGGTTTACTCCGCCAAAGCGTCCCCTGCCCGCAGGGCATGAGTGGGCCTCGCGCGTGTCCTTTGTGGGCAATTCTATGGTCTACAAGGTGGGGCACAGGATGAAGGCGGGCAAGTTTCCGCGGGAGCTATTGGTCAGCTACCGCAAGGTGGCCGCAGGGTTTGGCGAAAGCGACGAGCGCAGCGTCAGCGCGTACCTGCGCGCCCAGCATCCGGACCTCGCCACCGTGTTTGACGCCTTGCCCGACGACGAAAACCGCCTGACCTACGAGACCATGATTACGTGGGAGGCCACGCGGCAGTACCGCCGCTCCTGCGTGGCGGCGACGTTGCCGTTCAATCCGCTCATCGTGGGCGACGACGGCTGGCTGCGGACCTTTGACGACGAGGGCGAAGGCTGGCGCTGGCACGATACCCTCAGCTACTACGACGATTTGCCGGACTTTTACCCCCTCTCCGAAGTCAACTTCAACTGCACCAGCAAGCAGATGAAGGGCGCGGTGAACCAGCGCATCTTTGACGCGCCCGCCGCCGGAGCCTTTGTCCTGACGGACCAGCGCGACCAGATGGATGCCCTCTTTGAGCCGGGGCGCGAAATCGCGTCCTATGCCTCGCCGGAGGAAGCCACGGACCACATCGCCTACTATCTGGAGCATCCCGAGGAGCGCCAGCGCATTATCGCCAATGCCCGCAAGCGCATCCTTGCCGAGCATACCTACGAGCACCGCCTCGAAGCGCTCTTTACCGCCATGCGCGACATCTACGGGTAGGGCGGCATGGCGGAGCAGAAAAAGCCAATCCTCGTGCTGCAAACCCTGCGCATGGGCGACCTTGTCATGTCCTTTCCCCTCATGCTGTGGCTGTCGCGGCAGTATCCCGGTCATCCGGTGTGGGTGGCCGCCGAGGAGATGTTCTCGCGCCATATTATGCCCATTGGTCCCAATGTGGTGTACTTTGGCTGGGATGACGCGGCGCTGCGCCATTTGCGCCAGCAGAGCTTCCATCTGGTGGTCAACCTCAGCTACGACGCCCGCGCCGCGCGCCTTGCCCATGACCTGCGCGCCGACGAGACCCTTGGCCCCGTGCAGAGTGCGGACGGCTCGCACTATGTACGCGGGGCGTGGCAGCTGTACCGGACCACGCTTGTTGGCGGCAACCGGCACAATCTTTTCCATTGGGCGGACCTGAACGCGCTGGACTGCGTGCCGACGTCCCTGATGGGGAGCACGCATTGGCCCGCCCCCCGGACCCTGACGCCCGAGTCCCAGCGCACGGTTGGCCTCTTTCTTGGTGCCAGCGACGCGCTGAAGCGTCCGGACGCGGCGTTTTGGATCCGTCTTGCCCGCCATCTGCTGGACCGGGGCATGCGTCCTATCCTGCTTGGCGGTCCGGCGGAAAAGGCCCTTGCCGCGGAGGTCGCCAAGGGCTTGCCCGCAACGCTTTTGAACCTTGCGGGAACGCTGTCGCTGTCCGAGCTTGTTTACACCGGTCAGGCCATGGGGCTGCTTATTACGCCGGACACCGGCCCGATGCACCTTGCCGCGTGGAGCGGCCTGCGCACGCTGAATCTGTCCATGGGCAACGTGAGCGCGTGGGAGACCGGGCCGTATCAGCCCGGGCACTACGTGGTGCGCCGACGCATGAGCTGTGTGGGATGCTGGGAATGCACACGGCCCGGCCCGTGCTGCAAGGATGGCATGCGGGCGCGGGATATTGCGGTCATTGCCCACCGCATTGCCACACGCGGCGGCGCAAGGCTGGACAGCCTGCGCTTTGCCGGGCTGGAGGTGCTGCGCACGGCGCATACGGCGGACGGCCTGTACGACCTGCGCCCGGTATTGAAGGACCATACGCCCACCACGCGTGAGCTGGTCAGCCGCTTTTGGCGGGCCTTTTGGGGCGAGCGCTTCGGGGCGTGGGATGACGGACGAGCGGCGCGTGCGTATGCTGAGCTTGCCGCTGCGGCCCCGCGCGTGCGCGAAGCTATGGCCGCGTCCGTTGTGGGCTTTAGCCGCGACCTTGGTCCGGCACTGCGGGACGGCGCGCGCCTTGATGCAGGCTTTTGGAAGGCCTCCATCCCCGCGATGCTGCCCCTGCGTAGTTGGTGCCAGATGCACCTTGCCAACAGCGACTGGTCGCGTCCGGCCTTCCGGGAGTGTTTGGAGGCCGCAGAGCACCTTATTGCGCTGGATGAACCGTACAGAAGCCGCGCAGACGCGGCGCGGTAACTGAGACTCGCCAACGCGTGGAGCAGACGATGACGGAGACAAAGCACATTCGGGTTGTCATAGTGGACGATGAGCCGCCCGCGCGGGACGAGCTGGCCTATCTGGTGTCCCAGTTCGAGGATGTTCAGGTGGTGGGTGAGGCCGCTTCGGCCACGGAGGCGGTGGCGCTCATTGAGGCCGAAGGGCCGGACGTGGTGTTTTTGGACATCGAGATGCCCGGGCGGAACGGCTTTCACGTTGTGGCCGAAACCATGCACATGGAGCCGCGGCCCTTGTTCGTTTTTGCGACGGCCTTTGACGAATACGCCATCCGCGCCTTTGAGGCCAACGCGGTGGACTATCTGCTTAAGCCTGTCTCCGAGGAGCGCCTTGAGCAGTGTCTGGAGCGTGTGCGCGAGCGTACGGGCGAGGCCGGAGCTGAGGCCGCAGGCGAGGTGCAGCGCAATCTGGAGCGCGTGCTGGAGGGCATGGGCCTGTCCCAGCAGTTGACGCGCATTGCACTGGAGCAGGGCGGACGCGTGGTGCTGGTGGCCCCGGAGGACGTGGTGCTCATCCGCGCCGACGGCAAAAAGGTGGTGGCGCATACCAGAGCGCTCAGCGCCCCATGCCACGGCGGCATGACCCTCGACAGGCTGGAGTCGCGCCTTGAAAACCATTCCTTTTACCGCGTCAACCGCAGCGTTCTGGTGAATTTGTCCCATGTGCGCGAGTTCTCGCCGTGGTTCCACGGCAAGTACAATATCGTCCTTGACGACGCCGAGGGCACCGAGGTGACGGTGAGCCGCGCGCGTGTGGCGGGCTTCAAGGAGCGCCTCGGGCTGTAGGGCCTGCCTTTTTCCTGTGTTTTCGGGCCGGTGTCCACGGCCTTGCGCGCGGCGCGCCGGTGGTGGTATTCCTGCCTTCCGGTGCGGGACGCGTGTGTCCCCCTGCCCAACGTTTTTCCCGGAGCAAATCTATGACAATCGGAGTCCTTCTCTTCTCCCTTGTGGAGCGGTTCGGGCTCATCATTGCCGCTGCCTTTTTGCTGCTGCACTTCAACCCCGTCCGCCAGATGGGGCTGAAGCATCCCGGCAAGGCCAACCGGGTGTTCCAGATTCTGCTGTTCGGCGCGTTCGGCATCATGGGCACCTACAGCGGCAACATGGTGTTCAACAGAGTAGCCAATTTGCGCGCCATGAGTGTGGTTCCGGCCGGGCTGTTTGGCGGCCCGCTTGTGGGCATGGCCGCCGGGCTGATTGCGGGCGGACACCGCATTCTCATCGACGTCGGCGGGTTTTCGGCGCTGCCGTGCGGGCTGGCCACCATCATTGAGGGGACGGTGGCGGGCTTTATGGCGACGCGCCTTGGCGAGCGCCGCCTCGACTGGCGCTACGCCGCGGGCATCGCCTTTGCGGGCGAGGTGCTCCACATGACCCTCATCCTCATCATTTCGCGGCCCTTCCATAGCGCTGTGGAACTGGTGGAACTCATCGCCTTGCCTATGATTTTGGTGAATACCATCGGCGCGGGGCTGTTTGTGCAGACCATCAAACTCCTCTCCCGCCACCGCGAGAAGAGCGACTCCAGCACCGCCCATGATATTCTTTCCATCGCCAACCACACCGTGGGGCATCTGCGCACGGGCCTGAATCCCGACGCCGCCAACGCCACGGCAAAGATTATCTACGAGCGTGTGGGCGTGGCCGCTGTCGCCATTACGGATACGGACAACGTGCTTGCCCACGTGGGCGAAGGCGCGGACCACCACCTGCCCGGTCGCGCCATCAGAACGCAGTCCACGCGCGAGGTGCTGCGTACGGGCACTCCCGTGTACCAACAGCGGGCCGGGAGCATCGGGTGCGACCATAAAAACTGTCCCTTCCGCTCCGGCATCATCGTGCCCCTGCAAAAGGGCGGGCGCATCGTGGGAACCCTCAAGTTTTACGGCAGCCGCCGCGCCATGTTGGACGAGGTGCGTTTTGAGCTGGCCAAGGGCCTTGCCCAGCTGTTCTCCACCCAGCTGGAGCTGGAGGATATCCAGATTCAGTCCCAGCTGCGGGCCAATGCGGAAATCCGCCACTTGCAGGCCCAGATTAATCCGCATTTTCTGTTCAATTCCCTCAACACCATCGCCTCGTTTTGCCGCACCAGCCCGGAGCGCGCGCGGGAACTGCTCAAGAATCTTGCCAGCTTTATGCGCAAGAATCTCGACTCGCGCGGGTTTGTGGGCCTTGACGAAGAGGTGGAGCAGGTGCGCTCGTACCTGACCATTGAGCAGGCGCGCTTTGGCGAGCGCGTGCGGGCGGAGATTGATATTGCGGACGAGTGCTACCAGTGGCGCGTGCCGTCGCTGCTTATCCAGCCGCTGGTGGAGAATTCCATCCGCCACGGCATCTCCCGCAAGGAGGAGGGCGGCCTTGTACGGCTTGTCGCCCGTGTGGAGGGGGACGAGCTTGTGGTCACAGTGGAGGACGACGGTCTTGGCATGTCCGCAGAAAAGGCGGCCAAGGTCTTGGCAGGCGGGCTTGGTTCCCGCCGCGATTCCATTGGCCTGTCCAACTGCAACAACCGCTTGGAGCAGCTTTTTGGCGTGCGCCATCGCCTGCGTATTGCCAGCAGTCCCGGCAAGGGCACCGTGGTGAGCTTCCGCATTCCCCGGTGCAGCGAGACCGTGGCCAACACCTAGCGGTCCCGCCATAGTGTCCGCCTTGTGTGGCGGCCCAAAGCGCCCCGGTTGCGCCGTCCCCGTAGGGGAGGGCCAACCGGGGCGCTTGGCGTTGGTTGCATGGTGACCGGGCGGCGCGTTGCATGGTTGCGGCCCCGGCGCGCTGTGCGGAGCGGATGGGCAACGAGGCCCGTATGACGGGAGTCGACGTGCTTTTCTGGCCCCGCTGTGACGCCTGCGTGAAAAGGCCGTGCATTTCATTCCCGGCTGCGTGCAGTTCAGCCCCTCGAAGCGACACTTCGCGCTTTGGGTCTTGCGCCTTTTTTCACTGGTTGTAGAAGGAGGGCGTAAGAAGAAACCCCCGGCGCGGCCGGTGCGAGATGCTTTGAGGAGGCAACTATGCTGTTCTTTTTCGCGTGTTTGATCGCCCTTATTGTGGGCTACTTTACCTACGGCAAGATTGTGGACCGTATTATGGGTCCCGATCCGAACCGCACCACTCCTGCCTACACCAAGCAGGATGGCGTGGACTTCATGCCCCTTCCCAAGTGGAAGCTCATTTTTATTCAGGTGCTGGATATCGCGGGCATCGGCCCCATCTTCGGCCCCATCCTCGGCGCCCTGTACGGCCCGGTGGCGCTTGTGTGGATCGTCATCGGCTGTATCTTCGCCGGCGCTGTGCATGACTACTTCAGCGGCATGCTCTCCGTGCGCAACGGTGGCGCCAGCGTGCCGGAGATTGTTGGCGAATACATGGGCATGACCGCCCGTCAGGTCATGCGCGTGTTCTCCGTTGTGCTCCTGATGCTGGTTGGCGTGGTGTTCGTCCTTGCCCCGGCCAAGCTGCTCACGGGCCTGACCGGCTACAACACCGGCATCTTCGTGGCGTGTATTTTCGCGTACTACTTCCTCGCCACCATCCTGCCCATCGATAAGATTATCGGCCGCCTGTACCCCGCCATGGGTCTGCTGCTGCTGGTGATGACGGCTTCCCTGTGTGTAGCCCTCTTTGTCGGCGACTACACCATTCTGCCGAACCTCGACATTACCGCGAACCTGCACCCCGGTGGCAAGCCCGTGTGGCCGCTGCTGTTCATCACGCTGTCCTGCGGCGCGATTTCCGGCTTCCACTCCACGCAGTCTCCGCTGATGGCGCGCTGCGTGAAGAACGAGCGCGAAGGCCGCTCCGTGTTCTACGGCGCAATGATTATTGAAGGCATCATCGGCCTCATCTGGGCCACCCTTGGCATGTCCTTCTACAACTCCCCCGAGGCTCTGAGCGCCGTTATCGCCGCTGGCAGCCCCTCCGCCGTTGTTGACGAAGTGTCCCGTACACTGCTCGGCCCGGTGGGCGGCTTCCTCGCCGTTATCGCCGTTATCGTGCTGCCCATCACCTCTGGCGACACCGCCTTCCGCAGCACCCGTCTCATCCTTGCGGAAGCCTTTAAGGTGGACCAGGCAGAAGTTGCCAAGCGTCTGATGATCGCCGTGCCGCTGTTCGCCCTCGGCTACATCATCTCCACGCAGAACTTCTCCACCATTTGGCGCTACTTTGGCTTCTCCAACCAGACGCTGGCCATGCTGGTGCTGTGGTCTGCCGCGGTCTTCCTCGTGAAGAGCGGCAAGCTCCACTGGATTGCCACCATCCCGGCAACCTTCATGACCGCCGTGTCCGCCACCTTTATCCTGCAGGCGAAGATTGGCTTCAATCTGCCTCTGGATGTGGCCTACATCGGTGGCGCTGTCATCGCCGTAGCCGCTCTGATCCTCTTCCTCGTGAAGTACTGCATCGGCAAGGGCGCGCAGCTGGCCGCCGCTGGCAAGTCCGGCAACTAGAACGTGACGACGTTCTGATTCCATAGCTCGCAGGGCACCGCGCCCTCCGCCTCTCATAAGGCCGCCGTTCCACGGAACGGCGGCCTTTTTTGCGTGGTGCTTCGGGGGATTGCGGCGCGGGGGCGGCATGCGCTCCTCTGCGCGGTGCCCGTGCAGGCAAACTGTTCCAACTGCCCGGTCTTGTGGAGGATCCTGCCGCGGGATGCGGTGGCTATGGGCGGCAATATCTGCCTCTGTACGTGGTCTAACATGTTGAAATCATATATTTTAAGCATTTGGCACGCACCTTGTAACATAGGGGGCGAGGTACACGACATATGCAGATATTTCCTTCCATGAGTGATTTGGCAAACGACGTCTTCGGGACCGACGCCCAGCTCAAAGCGAGCTACGAGCGCCGCCCCGGGGACTTTGCCAGTTATTTCGATACACAGATGTCCCAATACGACGCCTTTGCTCTGGACCGCATGGAGCGCGGTTTGACGGAGTCCGTTGGCAATCACCTGTACGAGGAAGGGCGCAGCCTTGATTCCTTTGCCAGCGACGAGGACCTGCGCCGCTCGCGCGAGGCCGCGCAGTATGCCGCCATGGACGCCCGGGCGCTGATGAGCGCTGGCGAGGCCTTTGCCGGTGGCGGCTCCCGCGCCTCGGGCGGCAAGGATGCCGTGGTGCTTCTGCAGGCGCTGGCCGGTGCTGGCACGGAAAAGGGCGCGGGCAAGGGCAAGGCGGGGCTGCTTGGCTTGCTGGGCAAAGGCGGCGCGGAAAAGCTTTCGGACATCAAGAGTCTGAAGGTGACGCGGGAAGACTTTGCCGACCTGAAGGACGACCTGAAGGCCCTTGGGCTGACGAACAGGGAAATCCGCGCCCTTGGCGACAAAATTGCCAGTGACGCCGGCGTCACGTGGGGACAGCTTGTCTCCGCACTGGCGTCGCGCCTTGGCGCGCTGAACTCCGCCGTGGTGAAGCTCTCCGCCGATGAATCCCGCCAACTCCACAGCCTGTTCCAGAAGATGGGCTTTACGCCCGGCGCGGCCGAGGGGCTGGTGGGTGACCTGACGCAGGGCAAGTTCTCCAGCGTGTGGAAGCAGGTGTCGGACAAGCTGGCCTCGGTTCCGGCCGGGACGCAGATTGATGTTTCCAGCAGCGAATTGCAGCTGCTTGGGCAGGTGGTGAAGCTGTCGGAAAAGGGCATAGCCCGCCTGAAGTCGCTGATTGGCGATAAGCAGAACGTTACACTCACTGCCGACGGACTGCGTCAGGTTATGGCGCAGCTCAAGTCGGAGGTGGCCGCGGACGTGAAGGGCGACACTCTCACCGCCGGAAAGATGCAGGAATCTCTTGGCGCTGTTTTGGAGAAGGCCCTTGAGCGTGCGGAGCATGCCAAGCTGGCCGATGCCGGAACGGACAATGACGCCAGAAACAAGAAGGTTCTGGCTGAGCATGAGCGGCGCACCCGCGCTGCCGAAGGGGACAAGGCCGCCAAGGCAGGCGCAGACGGCGATGAAAGCGTCGCCGAGCGCGTCCTGAAGGCTGACCCCAAGAACGTGGACGGCAAGAAGGCCGCCGCAGCCGCGGCGGGCAAGGGCGCAGAAGCCTCGACCAAGGCCGACCACAGCGGCAAGACCACAGTGTCTGCCGATGACGCGGCACGGACCGCTCAGGACAAGGACGTCAAGAGCGCCGTTCTCGCGGGCAAGAATGCTGATGCTGGCAAGGACGCCGGTGTTCGATCCGCCACGGAAGGCAAGGCTGGTCATGGAAAGACCGGTTCGGACAGCGGCGCGGGCCGATACGGCGGCGAGGGCTTTTCAGGAGGAAAGGACTCGGGTGCCGGAGCCAGCGCTGGCGAGCGGAATCCATGGATGGATTTTCTCGGCAAGGTGAAGACCGATGGCAACGGTGCGGAGCAGGCCTTTGTCGCCAACGAGGCCATGAAGGCCGCGGAAGCGACCAAGAACCTGCTCAAGGCCGAAACCGTTGGAAGCGGGGAGAGCGCCTTTAATAAGGAGCTGTCTTCCCGCCTGATGCGTCAGGTGGAAAACGCCATGCTGCGGAATCTGTCAGGAGGACGGAAGCAGATGACGCTGAAGCTGGACGCTGCTGACCTTGGCAAGCTCAACGTGGTGCTGTCGGTTCGGGACAAGGAAGTCTCTGCCGTCATCCGTGTTGATTCGCACGAGGCCAGCAAGGTGCTGGGCGATCAGATGGCCCACTTGCGGCAGACTTTGCAGCAGCAGGGCCTTCGGGTGCAGAAGCTGGAGGTGCAGACCCAGCTTGCCGGTGACCAGTTCGGCCAGAATTGGCAGGGCGCCGGACACCACAATTCTGCACAACAACAGAAGAATTCCGGACAGTTACGTGGAATGTGGAAGAGCCTCCAAGATGGCGGCGAAGGATTGGCCCGGGAAATGCAAAATACCATGCATCAGGTAAATAATTCCCAGGGCGGATTGGATATTTTCGCCTAGTCATACACGAGGTTACAGATCATGCAGCAGTACGACGCAGGAAACATCATCGGCAGAGCGGAATCGGAACTCTACGATACCAGAAAGTTCACCGGTAAGTCCGAATTGGATAAGGAGGACTTCCTTACCCTGCTGGTTGCCCAGCTGCAGCATCAGGATCCGCTGAACCCCATGGACGACAAGGAATTCACCTCGCAGCTCGCACAGTTCTCGAACCTTGAGCAGCTCCAGTCCATCAACAAGGGCGTTTCCTCACTGTCCCAGCAGACCATCCATCAGGAAATGGTCAACGCCGCCAACTTCATTGGCAGGGAAGTCAGGGCCCTTGGCGACAACCTGAGCATCCGCGAGGATGGTTCGGTCAGTACAATGTACTACGCCCTCAAGAACGAGGCGCAGAACGTGTACATGAACATTTTCGACAAGGACAACAACATCATCCGCACCGTCCAGCTTGGTGCACAGGCGGCGGGCGAGCACGAATTCCAGTGGGATGGAAAGGACTGGAAGGGCAAGGATCTGCCGGAAGGCCTCTACTACGTCGCCCTGGCGGCAGAGGGCAAGGACGGCGAAGCCATCATGACCCAGACGGAAGTTTCCGGACGAGTGGAAGGCGTGCAGTACTCCAACGGGCAGAACTACCTGCGCCTGTCGGACGGTCGAGTAGTCGGATTCAACTTTGTGAAGGAAGTCGTGGAGTCTGGAACTGGTACGGACGGAGACCAGGATGGTTCCGACACCGGTCAGGACGGCTCCGCAGATGACGAATAAGGAGGTTCGGTAATGGGTCTGTCATCATCCATGTGGACAGGTGTGTCGGGTTTGCAGGCACACGGTGAGAAGATGGGCGTCATTGGCAACAATATCGCCAACGTCAACACCGTGGGCTTCAAAGGCGCTCGGATGCATTTTGAAGATTTCATCAGTCAGGACATCAATACCGCCGCAGGCATAGGCCAGATTGGCCGAGGCGTTGGCATCGGCGCCATCTACGCCGACTACGGTCAGGGCGGTTTTGAGACCACCACCGAGGCGACGGACCTTGCCATTGGCGGCGAGGGCTTCTTCAAGGTGAAGGTCAAAAACGAGGACACCAACTACTACACCCGGGCGGGCAACTTCCGCTTCGACAAGGACGGCTACCTTGTCGACCCCCACGGCTACGTGCTGCAGGGCTGGGAGATTCCGCAGTCCTCCAACACCACCATCGCTACGGGCCTGACCACGGGCAGCTCGTCCTCCACGTCGAGCATCAAGGGTACCGGTGCGCCCAAGGACATCCGCCTTGAGGACTTCACCGCCAAGCCCAAGGCCACCGAAAACGTCAACATGATTGTGAACGTTGACGGCACTGCCGGGCAGGACAACTCCACCCTCGCCTCGGACCCGTTCTTCAGTATGTTCAGCAACTGGGACGGACAGGCCGAAGTGCCGCTGGCCGACTCGCAGTACACCTACCAGAGCACCATCAAGGTCTATGACGAAGGCGGCACCGCGCATGAGCTGACCGTCTACTTCGACCAGGTGTCCGTTGGCGCCGACGATGGCAAGCAGTACTGGGAATACATGGTCACCGTGCCGCCCAGCGAAGATGGCCGCGTGTTTGACAGCGTGGACATGGACACGACGTCTGCCGCAGGCGTTATGATGATTGGCTCCTTGACCTTCGACTCCGCTGGTCAGCTCAAGGGCCAGAGCGCATTCACGCTCAATTCCAGCGCATCCACTCCCGGCGACAAGGATTTGGGCAACTGGCAGCCCGCGAAGTTTAACACAGATGGGCAACCTATCTTTGCGCCAAACTTCACCAATCAGCCTGGTGGGAGTGACATCAACAACTCCAACGCGCATCCCGTTGCGGTGAACTTTGGCCTGACCAACAACAGCCCGAGTGGCGGCACAGATCCTGCTGACAATCCTGGGTGGGATACGGTCAATGCGACATTCTCGAATGCCGGACAAATTGGCAACAATGTAGACAATCTGCCCGACTTTGCTGACGTGGAGGTCAACTCCAAGGCGTCCACCAGCTTCTCC
>NZ_JBUDSW010000079.1:0-13834 GCF_054921475.1 Desulfobaculum sp.
CACGGGGCAACGGCGTAGCCGTCGCGCTCCTCAGCGGCCTCGAACAGGGGCTTTGCCGTCTTGAGGAAGCCCTCGTAGAACTGGAGCTTGCTGCCGGGGCTGTTCTCCTCCAGCGTGTTGAGCAGTTCCTTGCGCACGGGGAAGCTGGCCCCGGCGCTGTAGGGACAAATGGCGGTGCTGTGCTCAATGCCGTTGAGGAAACAGTAGGCCGCCGTCTCAAATTCGGACAGACGGTACAGCGGGCGGTACTTGGGGGCAAAGCCGCCCTCGGCGGGCAGGGCAGGGCTTTGGTCGCTCAGGTACGAGACATCCCAGCGCAGGGTGTTGGAGAACAGGCGGCCCACCTCGTCGTCAAGGTTGTGGCCTGTGCACAGCGCGGTGAAGCCTTCATCAAGGGCGACCTTGTTGAAGTAGTAGCGCTTGACCTTGCCGCATACGGAGCACACCGGGCGGTTGATTTTGCGCTTTACTTCGCTGATGGGCAGGCCTTCGTCGGCCATGTTCACCACGCGCAGCGGCGCGCCAAGCCCCTCGCAGAATTGTTCCACCACAGCGCGGGAGTGGCTGGAGGAATTGGGGATGGACAAATCAATGTGCAGACCCGTGACGTCATAGCCTTGCATATGTAGTTCGCGGAAGAGGGCGAGGGAATCCTTGCCGCCGGAGAGGGCGACGAGGACCTTGTCCTTGTGCGTGAACATGCGAAAATGCCTGATGGCGCGCTCCACCTGACGGGAAAAGAACAGGTTGAAGCAGTCCGGGCAGAAACCGGCGTGATGGCTGGGCAGGGCGACCTGCGCCAAACTTTTACAGCGGGAACATTTCATGGCGCTACCCCCTTGAGCCCACAAGGCGCACGGTGATGTGGTCGCCGTTTTTCAGGGCGCGGTCGGGGGTGAGCATCTCATCCCCCCGGATGATGAGCGCATCCGTGCGGCGCAGCCCCAGTTTGTTGAGCAGCCCGAGCACAGATTTGAGCTTCGGGAAGTCCTTTCGTTCATCTGTGGGTATGATATGTATATGTATCATGGATATCCTGCCTGAAATCGTACTAAAGTGATCAGGATTTGGTGTGTACAAGGAGGCGGCAACGGATGCAAGCCTTTTTCCCGGCTTTGAAATTTCACATTTCTTTTTGGCGGGATTTGTGGCTAAATATGACCAAATGCGAGTTCTGCATGTGCCAATGCCGCAAAGGTAAACATTTCGGGCCGTGGTCGTAAACGGTCCATTCCGCCCGCGGAGGGGCCATGAGCAAAAGAAAAGTCCTGGTTGTCGACGACGAACGACACATCCGCATGCTCTACCAGGAAGAGCTGCAAACGGAAGGCTACGACGTGGCGACATCCGATGGTGAGGAGGAAATCCTTACCGTTCTCGAACGCGAGGACCCGGAGGTCGTGGTGCTTGACATCAAGCTCAGCAACAACCGCTCCGGGCTGGATTTGCTCCAGCAGATCCGTAGCCAGGAGCAAAACCTGCCGGTGATTTTGTGCACCGCGTACGACAGCTTCCAGCACGACCTCAAATCCATTGCCGCGGACTACTACGTGGTCAAGGCCGTGGATTTGACGGAACTCAAGACCAAGGTGGCGGCTGCGCTAGAGAACCTGTAGCGCACCATCACTGCCGGGTTTCATCAGCCGACTCACGCGCCCGCCGGGTTGCCCCCGGTGGGCGTTCGTGGTAAGTCGCAAGGCCCATGTTTGACATTTCCCACGCCATTGTGCGCATCGCCATTATGGCGGTTCCCTTTCTGCTCGCCGTCACACTGCACGAGGTGGCCCACGGCGCAGCAGCCTACTGGTACGGCGACCCAACGGCCAGAAACGCGGGGCGGCTCACGCTGAACCCCCTCCGGCATCTGGACCCCATCGGGACGCTGGTCTTCGTGCTGACCGCTATGACCTCCGGCTTCATCATTGGGTGGGCCAAGCCCGTTCCCATCAATCCCCGCTACTTCCGCAATGTGCGGCAGGGCATCATTGTCACGTCCGCCGCTGGCGCGGCCGCGAACTTTGTCCTTGCTGGGGTGATGTATGCGGGCTTTGCGCTGATGCTGAACTATCCGCCCGCCGCCAGCGAGATGGCGTCCTTCTTCTACCCGCCGCTGGTGAATATTTTGCGCTTCGGCGTGCTTATCAACGTCATCCTTGGCGTCTTTAACCTGCTGCCCATTCCGCCGCTGGATGGCAGCAAGATTCTCGCAGAACTGTTGCCGCACAACGTGGCATACAAATACATGCAACTGGAGCGGTACGGGTTCATCATCCTTCTTTTGCTCATTATGAGCGGAGGGCTTCGGCTGGTGTTCGCGCCCGTGCTGTCGTTAATCGCACCGCTACTGCATCTGATTTAGGAACCTTGTCATGTCTCAGAACAAACAACGCATCGTCTCCGGCATGCGTCCCACCGGGGCGCTCCATCTTGGCCACTACTTCGGCGTCCTCAAGAACTGGGTTGACCTCCAGAAGGACTACGACTGCTTCTTTTTTGTGGCGGACTGGCATGCGCTGACCAGCGAATACGCCGATCCCCGCAAGATCAAGGGCTTTGTGCCCGAACTGGTCAAGGACTGGATTGCCGCCGGACTGGATCCGGAGCGCTGCGTCATTTTCCAGCAGTCGCAGGTGAAGGCCCACGCAGAACTGCATCTGCTGCTCTCCATGATGACGCCCCTTGGCTGGCTGGAACGCTGCCCGACATACAAGGACCAGAAGGAACAGCTGGCCCAGAAGGACCTCAACACCTACGGCTTCCTTGGCTATCCCGTGCTGATGACCGGTGATATCCTGATGTACAAGTCCGAGCGGGTTCCCGTTGGTCACGACCAGCTGCCGCATCTGGAGCTGACGCGCGAAATCGCCCGCCGCTTCAACCATCTGTACGGCGATTTTTTCCCCGAGCCGCAGGCCCTTTTGACCAAGGAGTCCAAGCTGCCCGGTCTGGATGGCCGCAAGATGTCCAAGAGCTACGGCAACTCCATCGCCCTCGGCGAGAGCATGGACTCCGTGCGCAAAAAGGTCATGAGCATGCTGACGGACACCAACCGCATGCGCAAGGCCGACCCCGGCAATCCGGATGTGTGCAACCTGTTCCCCTACCACCAGATTATGACCGACCCCGAGCGCCTGCCCGAAATCGACAAGGGCTGCCGCGACGCAAGCTGGGGCTGTGTGGACTGTAAGAAGCTGCTGCTGGAATCCATGGAGCACTTCGTGGAGCCTATCCACGCCCGCCGCAAGGAAATCGACGCCAATCCCGATATGGTGTGGGACATCCTGCGCGACGGCAACCGCCGCGCCGAGGCCGTGGCCGAGGAGCACATGGACGCCCTGCGCGCCCACCTGAACCTGAACTTCTAGGGTTCTTCGCTCTCGCGGCGTTTCTCGCCATTTCAGCCCCGTTTCCCGTGTGGGAGGCGGGGCTTTTTGCGTCCATCGCCCGCTGGCGCGCCGGGGGTGGGCTTTTCAAGCCGGGCGCAAGCGCATAGGGTAGAGCTATGCGAATTGCCTGTATCCTGCACGAATCACCGGAGAACCGCCTTGGCGGCGTGGAGCTTCACGTTCTTGATATGGCGCGGGCCTATTTGGCCGCCGGGCACACGGTGGATTGCTTTTATCCCCGGCCGGGGGGCGGCGCGCTTGGGGAGGAGGAGTCCCGCGTTGTGGCAGGCGTCCCTTTTCATGGTGTGGCCGTGCCGGTGCGCCCGGATTTTGCCGCGCGCTTCAAGGACGACGCCGTTGGCGCGGCAGTGGCGGACCTGGTGCTGGGCGGGGGATGCGACGTGGTCCATGTGCATCACCTGATTGGCTTTACCGGGAGTCTGCTCCACACCCTCGTGGACCGGGGCATTCCAACGCTGGTGACGGCGCATGATTCGTGGGCCTTTTGCAACCAGTGTCATCTGGTGCGCGCCGACGGGCACCTGTGCACCGAGGGGCCAGAGTGTGACGACACCTGCGCGTGGTGCCTGCTCCAGCGTGTGCCGCAGCTGGGCACTGTGCTGGACCGCGCCGCGCTGGCGCGCATGCTGGGCCTGCGGCGGCGGTATCTGACCTCCGCCTTTGCCCGTGCGGACGCGGTGCTGGCGGCGTCGGCCTATATGCGGCGCAATCTGGAGCGTGCCGGGGTGCCGGCGCAGCGCATCCATCATGTGCCCCTTGGCGTGCGCCCGCACCCGGAAGTCCCGCGCCGGGAGCGCACCGGGCGGCTTCGCGCCGGCTCCCTTGGCACGGTGACCTTCAAGAAGGGGCTGGACATTCTGCTGGACGCCATGGACCGTCTGAGTGAGGACGAGGTGAGCCTTGAGGTGCACGGGCAGGTCATCCAGCCGGACTGGTTTGCTGCCCTTGCGCCGCGCATGGACGCCGCGCCCAACGTGACCTTCCACGGGGCGTATGCTCCTGAGGATGTGCCGCAGATATTGGCCGGGCTGGATGTGGTGGTGGTTCCCTCGCGCGAGGAGAGCTATTGCCTTGTCCTGCGCGAGGCCTTTCAGGCGGGCGTCCCGGTTGTGGCGTCGGCCATACCGGCCCTTGCCGAAGCGGCGGAGGAGGGCGCCGGGGCGGCGTTCTTCCCGTGCGGGGATGCTGGCGCGCTGGCGCAAGTGCTGGAGCATCTGGCGCGTGATGCGGGCGCCCTTGCGGCCCTGCGCCGCGCAGTGCCCGCGGTGCCTACGGTGGACGACACCGCCCGGCAGGTCCTTGCGCTGGCCCGGACGCTGGTGCGGCGCGCCCGGACCTCGTCCTGACGCGCCGCTGGTGTGCTGTTTGGCTCTTCGGGCGTGGTTCTGACGCCCTGTTGTTTCCTTCCATCTGTTTCCTGCCCTAGGAGTTCTCCTCCATAATCTTGTCGATGAGCTTCCGTAGGTCGGACGACTGGCTGGCGACCTCCTGCAAGGCTTGGCGCGACTCGTCCATGCCGTCGGAGAGGGTGGTGGCGATGCTGTTGACCTCCTCGACTACGCGGTTGATTTCGTCGCTGGCGGCGGATTGCTCTTCGCTGGCTGTGGCGATGTTGCTGACCTGTTCCGCTGTGCCTTCGGCAAGGGTGACAATGGCTTCCAGTGCCTTGCCGGATTCGTTGGCAAGGGACGTTGCCTCTTTGACGGCGGTCGCCGCCTTATCCACATGCGCGGCATTGCTGCGCGTGGAGTCCTGAATGCCGGAGATGGACTGCGCCACTTCCTTGGTGGCGCTCATGGTCTTTTCGGCCAGTTTGCGCACCTCGCCAGCCACCACGGCAAAGCCGCGCCCTGCCTCGCCTGCGCGGGCGGCCTCGATGGCGGCATTGAGGGCCAAGAGGTTTGTCTGGTCCGCGATGTCGTTAATCACGCCAATAACGCCGCCGATGGACTCCACCTGCGTCTCCAGCTTGCCCATGTCGTCCTTGAGGACGCTGGCCATGGTGTGCACGGAACTGATGGCCTCAATGGCGTCTGCGACAATGCGCTGGCCTTCCACGGCGCGCTGACGCGTATTATCCGCATTTTCTGCGGCATTGGAGGCATTGCGCGCCACCTCCATGACGGTGTGGTTCATCTGCTCCATGGCTGTTGCGGTTTCGTCGAGGCGTTCCTTTTGGTCGTGCGCGCCTTGCGCCGTGAGGTCTGCCTGAGCTGACAACTCCTCGGAAGCGGTGGTGATGCGCTCCACAATACCCTCCAGTGCGCGGGCGGATTCCAGCATGCCTTGGCGTTTGGCCTGTTCGGCCATCTCGCGGGCCTCTTCGGCTTCGGCCGTGGCCTCGCGGGCGCGGGCGGCTTCCTCTTCGGCTTGCGCGCTCTTTTGCTCCGCGTCGGCCATACTGTCACGCAGGCTGCCCAGCATGGCGGTGATGGAATTTTTGAGGGTGAGGAGTTCGCCGTGAAAGCGGCCCCGCAAGGTGGCCTCGTGGTCGCCCTCGGCCACACGTTCGGCATACTGGACCAGCGTGCCCACCGGGCGCTTGAGCATAATCCACATCAGCGCCGAGATGGTCGCCAGCGCGCCAAGGACAATAACAAAGCCCAAGAGCGCGGTGATGTTGAGATTGGTGTTGATGGCGTGGGCAAAGCGTTCGTGGCGGCTGTCCACCTGCGTCTGCACATCGTCCATGTAGACGCCCATGCCAATGACCCACCCCCACGGGCGGAAGAGCTTCACATAGGACAGCTTGGGGAAGTCCCCCTCCTGACCGGGCTTGCTCCAGTGGTAGTCCACAAAGCCTTGCCCTTCTTCGCGCGCAACGTCGGCAAACTCCACAAACAGATGCTTGCCCTTGGTGTCCGTCATGTCCCCAAGGGGCTTGCCGTTCAGCTCCGGTTTGACGGGATGCATGACCATGCGCGGCTCAAGGGTGTTGATCCACAGATAGTTGCCGTCAGCCAGACGCATGCCACGTATCTGTTCCAGCGCGGTCTGCTTGAGTTCCTCCGTGATGTCCTCCACCCACGCGCCTGTGCCGACAATCCATCCAAGTTCCGGAATGAGCTTGACGTACGAGACCTTCTGCTTGGGCGTCTCTTCGCCCGGCTTGGCCCACAGATAATCCACGGTGCCTGCGCCGGACTCGGCGGCAACGCGCGCCATTTCGCGGAAGAGGTGCTTGCCGTTGGGGTCGGTGGCGTCTGAGAGGTCCTTGCCATTGAGGTCCGCGCGGATGGGATGGGCAATCATGCGGCCATCAAGGTCCGTAATCCATAGATAGTTGCCGTCGTCGTAGCGCATGCGGGTGATCATGGCGGTGATGCGGGCTTTGGCTTCGGCAAGGGAGGCCTCGGCTTCGACATCATGCAGGGTGTTTTGCAGCAGGCTGTGCACCGTCTCCACGATGGGGCGCAGCTCCGCGACCTTGTCACGCTTGAGGGCGGCAATGTCTTTGGAGCGGGCGTGGATTTCGTCCACGGTGGAGATGGCAAGTTGGACAAGGTCGCGCAGTTTGGTGCGCTTTTCCATAATGATGGCGGCGCGCGTCTCTTCGGACTGCTCGGTGGCAAAGCCGCGCAGGCCGTAGGAAATAGCGGTGTAGAAGAACAGCCCCTCAATAATGAGTGTGGCCGCCACTACAAGCAACATTTGGACGACGATGGATTTGCGCATGAGATGGTCCCCTAGCTTGTTGGACGATACAGCTCCTCAAATCATATCAGGTTTACATGAAATTGCATCACCCTGACGCGAAAACCGTTTGCGCGCGGCAAAAAAGAACGCCCTCCGGCTGGCGGCCGAAGGGCGTGTGATGTCGCGAGGAAGCCGCCTTAGCGGCGCAGCAGGTAGCGGCGCACAGCGCGGTTGTGCTCGCGCAGGGTGCGGCTGAACTTGTGGGTGCCGTCGCCCTTGGAGACGAAGAAGATGTACTTGTGCTGTTCGGGCCGCATGGCGGCTTCAAGCGCCGGGCGGCCGGGGGAGCAGATGGGGCCGGGGGGCAGGCCCTTGTGGCGGTAGGTATTGTAGGGATTGGACGAGTCGCGCAGGTGCTTTTTGGTGATGTTGCCGTCAAAGGCGGTGCCAAGACCGTAGATGACGGTGGGGTCGCACTGCATTCGCATGCCGCGGCGCAGACGGTTGGTGTACACACCTGCGATACGGGCGCGCTCGGACGCGGCGGCGGTTTCCTTCTCCACCATGGAGGCCAGCGTGACGATGCGTTTGAGTTCATCCGCTGGCGGCGGCCCGTTGGGCCAAAGATGGTTGCCGGCCTGCTCCCAAAAGGTGCTGAGCATGGTGCGCACAATGGGGGCTGCGTCGCCGCCGCGTGGGCGGGGGATGAGGTAGGTTTCCGGGTAGAGGAAGCCCTCGGCGTTGTCGAAGGGAATATTGTAGCTGCGCAGCAGGTCCTTGTCGTGGATGGCTTTTTCAAAGCTCTCGGCGGTTGTGAGGCCGGATTCCTCTACCACGCGGGCGACCTTCCACCATGGCAGGCCTTCGGGGATGAATAGCTTGTGGAGCATGGCGCGGCCTTCGGTGAGGGCGTCCAGCACCTGCCGGGGCGTCCAGCTGGAATGCAGGCTGAACTCACCGGCCTTGATGGACTGGGCTTTGCCCTCAAGGCGGGCCAGCAGACGAAAGCGCCATGCGTCGGTGATGACGCCGTTGGCCTGAAGGGCCGAGGCGGCTTCGTCAAATGTTTCCCCCGGGGTGATGTGGACCACCACCTCGCGGCCCGGCGTTTCGGCCGGGGTGTGCAAAAAGGAGTGCGCCTGCCACAGAAACCAGCCTGAGACGGCGCAGAGGAAAACGGTGAGGGCAGCGCATGCGATCAACGTTCTTTTCATGCTCATGCGTCGCGTTTCTCCTGTGCGAGGTAGCTTTCAAGGATGCGGACGGCGGCTTGCTGGTCCAGCACGGTTTTGCGTTTTTTGCGGCGCAAGCCGACTTCCTTGAGTTGTTCTTCGGCCTCTACGCTGGAGAGGCGTTCGTCCATGTAGTGGATGGGCAGGTCCGTGCGCCGGGCAAGGCTGGCCTTGAAGTTGTAGACCTGCCGGGTGATGAGCGTTTCCTCTCCGTCGAGGGACAGGGGAAGGCCCAGCACGATGGCGGTAACATTTTCCTTTTCCAGTATTTCGGACAATTCCGCAAACAGTTTGTCCCTCGTGGTGCGCACGATGGTCTTGTAGGGAAAGGCCATCATGCCCAATCCGTCGGTGAGGGCCAGTCCGACGCGTTTGAGTCCAAAATCAATGGCGAGAATGCGCATGCGTGTTTTTTCCGGTTAACGGTCTGGCAGGGCGGGCATGCAAAGAGGGGGAACGCGGTGGCCGTGGTGAAGCGGTGTGCGCTTCACGCGCGGGGCGCGTTGCCCCCTCAGTCATATGCAGGTGCGCTCTGCGGTCAGGACTCCGGGTGGGAGTCCGCCACGTGTTGCCCCCCGGCGGCTGGGCCGCGCGGGGCTGTGGTTAGCCTTTGCTTAAGGTCACAGGACGCACGCCGGGGCGCGGGTCGCTGTTTCCTATAGCGGAGAGCAGTTCTTTTTTCCACTTTGGCCCGCCGAGGCGCTCGGCCATGTACTCCAGCGTGTGGATGACGCGGTGGGCGTCCTTCATGGCGATGAGGCTGCGGCGGATGCCGATGCGGCAGGACGGGCAGCCCACAACGATGGGGCGGTCCGCCGGGTAGTCGCGCAGGTCGCCGGTAAGGCGCTGCTGCTTTTCCGCGCGCAGTTTGTTGTACAGCGCGGGGGTGGTCATGGCTCCCATGCCGGACTCGCCGCAGCAGCCGGGGGAGATGTTCACCGTGGTGCCCGTCAGCTCGGCCAGCGCTTCGGCGTAGCGTCCGGACGCCTTGGTGGCGGGCACGCCCGACCATTCAGCATGGCACGCCGCATGGTACAGCAGTGGCGCGTCGTCGGGGGCGGCCGCGTCCAGTACGCGGGGGGCGGCCTCCATGACGTACTGCGTCACGTCGCGGTGGGTCAGGGGCGTGGTGAAGGTTTCCAGATGGTATTCCTTGAGGCCCTCGCGGCAGGTGCCGCATGCCGTCAGCACGTGCTTAACGGACAGTCCGGCGTCGGCGGCGGAGCGCACAAGGTCGGCCAGCCGGTCGATATTGCGCGAGCGGTTGGCGTTGAAGGCTTCCTCGCAGCCTGCGGTGATGAGCGGATAGCCGCAGCACATGTGCTCCGGCGGCAGCACCACCGAGGTGCCGGACTTGAGCAGCAGATACAGCCCGGCAAGGCTGATGCTGCTGCTGAACAGGCCGCCGCCGCACCCCGGGAAGTACAGCACAGCGCCGCCGTCGGCGGTGTCCGTATCCGGGACGAAGAAGGAGCCTTTATTCAGGCGCAGTGCGTCCCCAAGGTGCTGGAAGCCAAGGGACGGGCCCTTGCCCTGGAACATGGGGTTCTCCGCCCGCTTGCGCCATGGCGCGGGGATGAGGCCCACGGTGCGGTTGGTCATGGTCTGGCCGATGGCCGCCATTTTGGCCGCGCGGGGCACCCTGTTCGTGGGATTCTTGGCAAGGAAGTGCAGTACCCGCGTCTTGAGCGGATGCCCGCCCGCGCCCTTTTCCTCAAGGAAGGTGCGCATGTGCAGGGTGACTTCCGGGGTGTTGATCTTCACCGGGCACACGGCCATGCATTTGCCGCAGGCGGTGCAGTGGTCCACCAGCTCGCGCAGCTTGTCCATGAGGTCGCGGTCCGGCTCGCCGCCGGTCACCTGCGAGTAGTAGATGGCCTCAATGAGCGCGCCAAGGCTGATGTTCTTGTTGCGCGGGTGGTGGATGAGCGAGCGCGTGGGCGTATACATCGGGCAGACCTGTTTGCACTTGCCGCAGCGGGTGCAGGTCTGGATGTTGGTGAGCATGCTCATCAGCCGCTCTTTATCCGCAAGGCCGGTGTTGCCGATGTCCTCGATGAGTTTGTTGAACGAGAACGTGTAGGTCGGCGCGGCCAGCTTGCGGGTGGTGAGCTTGCTGGGGTTCAGGATGTCCTTGGGGTCCACCTGCTGTTTATAGTCAGCAATGGCCTTGATGCGTTCTTCCGGCAGGAAACCGATTTTGGTGATGCCGATGCCGTGCTCGCCGGACACCACGCCGCCCATGCTCATGACGGTATCCGCCACGGCGTGGATGGCTTCTTCAGCAAGGGCCAGCATCTCGGCGTCGTTGGAGTTGACCGGGATGTTGACGTGGCAGTTGCCGTCGCCCGCGTGCATATGGTTGGCAATGACGATGCGGGTGGCGCGCATGTGCTCGAAGATGGCGTCCATTTCTTCCGACAGGTCGCTGTAGCGGCTCTTGAGGTCGCGGAAGAAGTAGTAGGCCTGCACTTCAAGTTCCTGATCGGAAATCTCGCTGTGGGTCACCTGACTGTTGATGATCTTGGACGAGAAGGTGAACTCCATGTTCAGGAACTTGTCATCCACGCCAATGCCGGGCAAGCGGCCAACCTCCTGCAGGGCGCGGCGGTAGGCCTTGGCCATGTAGATAAGGTTCTGCGCCTCAAGGAAGTCCGAGAACTCGGGGATGACGTCAATGGGGATGACGATATCCTCGTTGATCTTAAAGCCCGACGTCCGCTTGGAGATGGCGGACAGGCGGTGGCGGTCCTCCCAGAAGACTTCGGCCTCGCGGGGGTCGCGCGCGGCAAAGACGTCCACATCGTCGTAGGGTTCCACGATGTCGATGATGCGGCGCGCGGCGTCCTCAAGGGCGTTTTCGTCGTTGGAGTCCAGCTGCATGATGAGCACGGAAATGGGCTCGCCCTCGTAGCGCATGGACTTTTTGGTGTACTCGATGGCCTGCACGTATTTGCTGCCGAACTCCTCAAGGGCGGAGATCTTCACCAGGTCGCCTTCCTTGCGGATGGCGTCGCGCAGTCCCACCACGTCCTTGATGACGTGCATGGCCGGGCGCATGGTGCGGCCAAAGAATTCCAGACACAGCACGCGGGAGTGGGCCATCTGGTCGTAGCAGGTAAAGCAGGCTTCGGTGATGATGCCGTCCACGCCTTCTTTCTGTACGCCGGGCAGGCCGCCGAGGAACTTGTTGGTCACGTCCTTGCCGAGGCCTTCGGCGCGTACGTCCGTGCCGGAGAGCGAGACGGTTTCCATGACGGAACCCTGCTCGCTCAGCACTTCAAAGACCGCCGTTTCATGCGGCATAATCTTGTGGCGCGGGTGGTCCTTGCGGCGGACCTCAATCAGGTCGCCCGCAGGCAGCACCATTTTGTAGGACAGGATGTTGTCGATGGTGGTGCCGTATTCAAAGGCAAAGGGACCGCCCGAGTTCTCGGACACGTTGCCGCCGATGGACGATGCGCTCTTGGAGGCGGGGTCCACGGTGAACAGCAGGCCCTTTTCTGCGGCGGCTTTGATGGCGTCGATGGTGATGACGCCGCTCTGGCAGCAGATGGTCTTGGCCTCGGTGTCGATGTCCAGCATCCGGTTGAGGCGGGCGAGGCTAAGGACCACGCTGCGCCGGCGCGCGGGGATGGCGCCGCCGGTGAGGCCGGAGCCGCCGCCGCGCGGGATGAGGGAGAAGTTCATAGCCCCGGCCAGACGCACAAGGTCGCGGACCTGCGCGGTGGTTTCGGGCAGGGCGACGAACATGGGCAGTTCCATACGCAGGTCGGTGGCGTCGGTGGCGCACTCCACGCGGGAGTTGGGGCGCGTGTCCAGCGCCTCCGGCGGCAGGAACTGCGCGGCCCGGCTGGTGACCTCGTCCTTGAACTTTTGGTCGTCCTTGAACTGGTTCCAGAAGCGGAACATGCCCGTTGCAAGCACAGAGGAATATTCCTCGGACAGGGCAAGTTTGGCGCGGCTGAAGGATGCCTGCGCGCTTTTCCAGACCATTTCGGGGTCGATAAAGGGATTGTAGCGTATCAGAAAAAGCTCTGCGGCGAGGTCCAGTGCGGTCTCTCGCACGGCCTCGGGCCATCTTCTGAATTCCTTGTAGTCCAGCCCCAGAACGCGCGGAACAAGGCGCTCTGGCGGAATGGAAATGTGGGGTCCTTTGTAAGGCATTGCGGAACACCGGTTTGTTGGGGTTGTTTGTGGAGCCAGACAGTATACGGACGGTGCTTTTCAATGACAAGTCGGGTTTTTTATCCATTTTTGCGGGGGGAAAAGCATGGGGCGGGGCGTGCGTGGCGGGCAGGGCGCAGGCGGGCGCAGACGCGCCGTGGCAAAGGCGCACCGCGCGTGGTAGAGTGGCAGGCAAGCGGCGCAAAGCGCCGCGCCGGAGCGAAAGGAGGAGCCTATGCGAAACGGTTCCCAGAGCCTTATGGGACTGTATGCGGTGCTGGCCGTGCCGTTTGTGCTCAACGACATCGTCAATATTTTCGTGACGGACTACCGGGTGTGGATTGGCATCGACTACATCTTTGTCAAAGCCCTGCCCATCGTCATCCTTGTGTGGGCGGCGGCGCGGGGGGTGGTGCGCCCCGAGGACCTTGGCCTGCAGCGGCTTACGCCGGCGCTCTTTGTCTTTTACGCGCTGGGGATGAGCGTTGTGGGGATTTTGCTGGATACGTGGGGGCTTGCTTTTTTTGAGTCCCTTGTTCCGGGCGGCAAGCTGGGCAGCGTTCCGGTGATGGAGGGCACGGCGCTAGGCGCAGTGGACGCCACCATCGGGCTCTTTTTTGTGGGCGTTGTGGAGGAGGTCATTTTCCGCGGGCTGGCGTGGACGGCCATTATGCGGGCCACGGGCGCGCCGGGGGTGGCTGTGGGGCTTTCGGCCCTTGTATTCGGCGCTATCCATTGGTCCCTTGGGCCTGCCGCCGTGGCGAATGCCGCCGTCATCGGCGGGGTGTTTTCGCTGTGCATGTGGCGCACGGGGAGTGTGTATCCGCTTATCATTGCGCATTGTATCGTGGACGTATTGTACTTTGGCGGCGCGTAGCCTGTGGGGCGGCGCGCCAGCCCCTGCCGCCGCTGTGCGGAGCAGACCAAACCACCCGGAGGTGCTGTGTCAGTATTGCGGCGGCTGATAAGCCGTGTTCAGAGTGTGCGGCGTATGGCCGCCCTTGTCCGGCAGGACAGGGCCGTCGCATGGCTGGGACCAAGGCGGCGCGTGGTGCTGGTGCACCAGATGGGGCGCGTTGGCTCCATGAGTGTGTATGCCGCCCTTCGCGCGGTGCCGGGCGTTCTGCCCGTGCATGTGCATTTTTTATCCCCCACCATGCGCGAGGCTGCGCGGCGCGAGGCGCGGTCCGCGTCACGTCCGGTGCCGGACCATGTGCGCGAGGGCGCGCTTGCCGCGTGGTTTGTGCGGCGCAACAGAACCCAGCGTGAAGCGCTGGTGGTTACACTGGTGCGCGACCCCGTCGCCTTTGTGCTGTCGGACCTTTTCCACAACGAGGTGGCGGCGACCGTGCGCGCGGAGAATGGGAAGCAGGCAGGCCCAGAGGATCATGC
>NZ_JBUDSW010000080.1:0-13713 GCF_054921475.1 Desulfobaculum sp.
CCAAGGTACTGGTGGAGGCCCTGCAGCGGGCAGGGCGCGAGCTTGACCGCCCGGCATTCATCAAGGCTGTGCAGTCCATCCGCTCTATGGATATCGGCATCGGGACGCCACTGTCGTACAGCATTGTGGACCATCAGGGGCTGGACCATGTGTTCATGACCCGCTTTGTCGATGGCCACCCCGCCATCATCACCGATTGGGACCGCCTGCGCGAGCAGTTGCGGCGCACGGAGAGCACCCAGTAACGCCCACCTGCCGCGCCACAAGGCGGGAACAACGCCCATGAAACAATTTCGCAATATCAGCCTGAAGAATAAGATTTATTTCTCCATCCTCGCGGTGATTATGCTCATCAGTGCGGCCATTGCGCTTTTGGCGCGCGGCATCTTGCTGGAGAGCCTCACCTCGGAATTGGAGAACCGCGGCGTCGCCATTGCCGAGTCCATTGCGGACCGGGGCAGCGGCTTTGTGCTGGATGACGACCGCCCCAACCTGACGGCGCTGCTGTTTGATATCAGCCTGCTGGGCGAGCGGCGGGACTTGGTCTCCTACGCCTTTGTGGAGGACAAGGACGGCGAGGTGCTGGCGCATACGTTTGTCCAGCCGTTCCCGGATGTGCTGCGGCGTATGGCCGTGGCCGGTGGCGGCGGCGGAGAGGGCGGCCCCAGCGTGCGGCAAGTGACGGTGACGGGGCAGAAGGCGCTGGACATCGCCGTGCCCATGCTGGAGGGCATCTACCGCGTGGCAACCGTGCACGTGGGCCTGAACAAGCAGCATATCGATACCCTTGTCGGCCGCCTGCGCATTATGTTTCTTGGCTTCATCACCTTGGTGTGTACCATCATCTTCTGGATAAGCCACCGCATCTCCAGCTACATCACCCTGCCGGTGACCAAGCTCATCGAGATGTCCGACGAAATTTCCAAGGGCAACCTGAACTTTAAGCTGGACCTTGGCTCCCAGTACGCGGACCTGCTATCCGATCAAGGCCGTTTTGAGCGGTGCCCGGCCTATCATAACTCCGACCTGCCGTGCTGGCATGTGGACAAGACCATGGGCCCGGTGTCCCCGGACAGCCCGCCGCCGGCCAAGCCCTCCTACTGCCGCGAGTGTGTTATCCGCCACAAACAGATTGGCGACGAGGTGCTCCAGCTTGCGGACTCCTTTGTGTACATGGTGCGCTCCATCCGGCTGTACAGGAACCGCCTGCGCGAGTCCGAGGCCAAGTACCGCTCCCTGTTTGATGCCGGACCGGACCCGGTCTTTGTGGTGGACGCCGAGACGCTGGATATTCTGGACGTGAACCAGCGCTGCGAGGAAGTCTACGGCTACACCACGCGCGAACTCCTTGCCATGCGCTTTGACCATCTGGAGGATGTGGACGGGCAGGACTCCTTGCGCAGTTTCGCCCGGGGCGAGCGCGCCGAAGGGCGCATCCTGTATCCAAAGACCCTGCACCGCCGCAAGGACGGCGAACCCGTGTACGTGAATATGCACGCCTGCGAGAGCGCCTATGGCGACCGCGCGGCCATTGTGGTTTCGGCCACGGACATCACGGACATTGTGGAAAAGGACGCCCAACTGGTGCAGGCCAGCAAAATGACCACCCTTGGCGAGATGTCGGCCGGCATCGCTCACGAGCTGAACCAGCCGCTCAACGCCATCCGCATGGGCAGCGACTACCTCGCCATGATGACGGAAATCGGCAAGGACATCCCGGAGAAGGACCTGCGGCAGGTCACGGGCGAGATAGGCACCCAGATTGAGCGCGCCACGGACATTGTGAACACGCTGCGCCAGTTTGGGCGTAAGTCGGAGCTGACGCCGGAGCGGCTGAATCTGAACGACCCGGTGCAGTCCGTGCTGAAAATCATTTCGCACCAGCTGAAGTTGCAGAATATTACCGTCCAGTTGGATCTGTCCGAGGATTTGCCGCCTGTGCAGGCCCACGGGAACAGGCTCCAGCAGGTGTTCTTTAACCTCATCTCCAACGCGCGCGACGCCATCAATATGTGGTCCGAGAAGGACGGCGACCCGGACGACCGCGTTATCTCCATCACCACGTTCACCACGCAGGAGGACGTTGCCATTCAGGTGTCCGACACGGGCGCCGGCATCAATCCCGCGCAACTGGACAAGATTTTTGAGCCCTTCTTCACCACCAAGGAGACAGGGCAGGGCATGGGCCTCGGGCTTGCGATTTCGTATGGAATCGTGAAAGATTACCGGGGAAATATATCCGTAGATTCGCAGGTTGGCGCGGGCACCACCTTTACGGTGCGCTTCCCGGCCGCAACCTGATTGCACGCAAGGATTCGTATGAACAAGATACTGGTTATCGACGACGAAAAGCCCACACTGTCCATGTTTGAGCTGTTCCTTGGGGCCTATGGCTACGAGGTGCTCACCGCCGAAAGCGGCGAGGAGGGGCTGGAGGTGTTCACCGCCCAGCGCCCGGCCATCGTCCTGACGGACATCAAAATGCCCGGTATGGACGGGCTGGACGTGCTGCGCCGCATTAAGGAAGTGGACCACCAGACCGAGGTCATCGTCATCACCGGCCACGGTGACATGGACACCGCCATCCAGGCGCTGAACCTCAACGCCACGGACTTCATCAACAAGCCCATTCAGAAGAACGACCTTGATGCCGCCTTAAAGCGCGCCAACGAGCGTTTGCAGCTGCTGCGCGACAAGGTGGACGAAATCGCCTCGCACAGGGCGGAAGAGGTTGCCGTTATCGAGATAAAGGGCAACATCACTTCCAGTTCAGAGCCGTTCCTGATAGCACAGTATGAGGATGCCCTCTCGTCTGCGGGCGGCATTGTTCTGCACTTTGACGAGAATTCGTCCATCAACGGCGCAGGCATCGCCGTGCTCATCCAGTTGCTGACGGAAAGCGAGGAAAAGGGCACGCCCGTTGCCATTGCCGGACTGTCCGAAAACTTCCGCAAGGTGTTCGACATGGTCGGCATCACGCGGTTTGCCACAATTTACGACACAGAAGAGGATGCCATCAGCGCCCTGACGTAGTGCTCCTCTCATGGAGGGAAAAGACGTAATGAAGCCTGCACACTCCCGACGCCGTCTCAGCGCCGCGTGGCTTAGCCTCGTGCTCACCGTCGTCTGCGCCACTGGCGCATGGGCGGCCGACCTGCCCACGCAGGGCGACTCCCTCTCAGACATCAGCTTTACAGCGCCAAAGCAGGCCGGGGACCGCGAGGCCCTTGGCCTGCCCGGCGCATCGCCCTTCACCCTGTCCGACATTGACGCAGGCCTCATCATGATTGAGGTTATCGGCGTCTATTGCCCCATCTGCCACGACCAAGCCCCGACCCTGCGCACGCTCTACAGCGCCCTGACGCGTGATGCGGCGCTGTCCAAGCAGGTTCGCCTGTTTGCCCTTGCCAGTGGTGCCACGGACATGGAAATTGCCTTTGTCCGCAAGGAGCACCGCGCCGAGTATCCCATCGTCCCGGACGTGGACTATGCGGTGCACAAGCAGCTTGGCGAGCCGGGCACGCCCTTCACCATTTTGGCCCGTCCTGACGGAACCGTGCTCTACACGCACATGGGCCGCATTGAGGACGCCGATGCGTTTTTGGACACGATCCGCTCCTTTGTGAAGGAGTAAGGTATGGACGAGGACCCGGCATCCCGCAGGCGTACGCCGCCCCCACCACCCACGGAAGACCGCAAGCTGGCCTATATGCGCGGGCTGTACGATACGGCGCGCGCTCTGGCTCCCTTGGCGGATATGCCCAAGATGGCGTCCGTGTTCCTGACGCGGAGCATGGAGGTGCTGGGCGTCAGCCACGGGGCGGTGCTGTTTGTGGATGAAGAGCGCGGCGCGGATATGCTTGTGACGCAGGGGTTTTCGCCCGATCAACGCTCCGCGCTGGAAAAGGACAGAGCGGCCCTTGTAGGGCATGTGCGTGGTATTGGAGCCTTTCCCGGCGAGGATGTGCGGCAGGGCAGCTGCCGCGACGTGACCATGCCTTTGCCGCGCGGGGTATGCCTTGTGTCCACATGGACGGGACCGGGGGAGACCGTGGGCTTTATCGCGCTTGGGACGCCGGAGTCCAGACGCAACCACGACGCCGGGGACGCCGAGTTTCTGCGGAGCCTGTCCGTTATCCTTGCCGGCTCCCTAGAGCGCGCGCTCCAGCGGCGCATCATCACGGACCTGAACCAAGCCCTGACCGAGCGTAACCAAAAGCTCACCACCCAGAACGAGGAACTCCAGCAGCTGCTTAATGACGTGAGCGCCTGCCGCGTGGAGGTGGACAACATCGCCGAATCGCGCGAGCGCATCCTGACCGCGGTGCGGCGCGAGGTATCGCGCCTTGGGCAGGTGCGGCTGATGGATTTTGTGTTCATCATCCTGCTGTCGTTCCTTGTGGGGGCGCTGTTTAACCAGTACAGCCCAAACAAGGTGGACCTTGTGCCCCAGAGCCTCTTGCGGGCCGAGGCCGAGCATGTGGAGGTGGAGCGCGCATTCCGGCGCCTTGAGGACGGGGCGATGTTCGTGGACGCCCGCCCGGCGGAGCTGTACCGCAAGGGGCACGTGCGCGGCGCGGTCAATGCGCCGTCGAACCTCTTCGACTTTGTGTACGCCATGCGCTTTGCGTCCCTTGACAGGGAGCGGGAGATTATTGTGTACGGCCACACGGTGAGCCGCCCCTATGATGAAGACGTCGCCTACTGGCTGACGGAGAAGGGGTTCACCAACGTTCGCGTCATGGCCGAGGGCATGGCCCTGTGGCGCGAGAAGGGCTACCCGGTGGGACCATGAGCCTTTGGACGCGCCTTGCGCATTCGCGCCTCAATGCCTTGCTGGCGGTGGCCTTTCGTCTGTATCTCGGCGGGCTGTTCATCTACGCCAGCATTTACAAAATTACGTACCCGGCGGTGTTTGCCGAATCCATCGCCAACTATCAGATTGTGCCGTACGCCCTTGTCGGGGTGATGGCCGTGGTTTTGCCGTGGGTTGAGCTTCTGTGCGGCATCCTGCTCATTGTGGGGGTGCGCTCGCGCTCCGCGTGCGCCTTTATCTGCGCAATGCTGGTCATGTTCCTTTCCGCTGTGGTGTGGGTGCTGGTGGCGGATATCCCCGTTGGCTGCGGCTGCTTTCACAGTCAGGAAGATCCCATAAGCTGGCTGACGGCCCTGCGCGATGCGGGCTGGCTTGCCATGGCTGTGCATGTCTTTTTCTTTGATTCCCTCTTTCATCTGGAGAACCGGTTTTCGTGGACGCTGGAGGACCTGTCATGAAGTGGGGCGCTGGTTTGACCCTGCGGTGGTGCGTTGTGGCGCTGTGCTGCGCCGTGTTTGCCCTTGCCGGATGCCAGCAGACGGACGACGTGTCCGGGCGGTACGTGGCGCAGGCCCAACGTGGCGAAGTGCTGTTGGTCCTTGATGAGGGCGGGCGCGGCACATGGGCCACGGATGAGGAGGACATCGCCTTCACATGGGAGCGCCGCGGCGACGAAGTGTGGCTGCACACGCGCGGTGGCGGCGTGCTTATTGGCGCCCTGTCTGCCGGGGGCGGCATCGTTATGCAGATGCCGGGCGTTGGCGAGGTGGTGTTCTCGCGCGAGCGGCCTTAGCTGGCAGCGCGTGATTCAGGTCTCTTTTTTCTGCGCCGCGCTGTGGGCCATGCCGCGCTCCCTGCCCCGGCCTTGTGGTGAACCTGCGGGAGGCGTTTTTGCGGTGGACAGGCCGCACGCTTTTCCACGTATGGCGGCGATCTTGATCCCAAGCTGTTTTTGTTGGCGAGTATAACGAAAAAGGCGGCCCGGACTTCTGTCCGGGCCGCCTGTGTTTTGTCCTGCGCTTGGCGCGGGTTAGGAGATGTTCTTCAGCGGTGAGAACAGCTTGGCGAACATCTGCTTTCTGTTCATGCCACCGGGGGTATGCGCCCCGGCGTCGGCCATCATGAAGTCATGGTACAGCGTGGCGTCTTCCTCGATGAGGTAGATGACGTTCACGTCGTCCGGGTCCACAAGGGCGGCTTTGGGCTTGGTCTTCTTGACCTTCGCCAGACGCTCCTGGGCAAGCTCCAGCATGTCTTCGCGGTCGCCAAAGTTCATGGTGCCGGTAGGACAGACCTGAACACAGGCCGGGAGCAGACCGTTATGGACGCGGTCGATGCAGAAGTCGCACTTGGCCATCAGGCCCGTTTCGGTATCGAAGCGGGGGATGTTGTACGGGCAGGCGAACTGCACTTCTTCCTTTTCCATGTCGTCAAAGGCGGCAAGGCGGTCCGTGAAGAGCACGGCTCCGGTTTCGGAGTCGCGCAGGATGGCCTTTTCGTCGTAGGCATCGGCCACTTCCTTACAGGGAGCGATGATGCAATGACGGCACTGTTCGGGGAAGAACAGCCACTTGAGCTTGCCGTCAACGATATGCTCGTTGAAGCGGACCAGCTTGTAGGTGTGCACCGACAGGTCCGCCGGGTTTTGGTGCGAGCCGTAGTTGTGTGTTTCCTCGGCAGGCAGCTTGTGCCACTGCTTGCACGCGACCTGACATCCACGGCATGCCGTGCAGCGGGTGAGGTCGATGAAGAATGTCTTGTCCATTCTAATCCTCCTGTGCCTTGCGCACGTTGACCATGAACGCCTTCGTTTCGGGAATGCCCGTATTGGGGTCGCCGACGGAGGGCGAAAGCAGGTTCGCCGCGTCGCCGCCGTTCTTCGGGAACACCCAGCCGAAGTGCCACGGGATGCCGACCTGATGGACGGTGTTGCCCATCACCTCAAACGGCTTCACGCGGGGCGTCACGATGGCGATGGCCCACAGCTTGCCGCGGGCACTTTCGACATAGACCTTCTCACCGTTCTCAATGCCGCGCATTTTGGCCAGCTCGGGGCTGATTTCGCAGAACATCTGCGGTTCGGCCTCGATGAGCCACGGGGTGAAGCGCGTCATAACACCACTCTGCCAGTGTTCGGTCACACGGTAGGTGGAGCAGACGAAGGGGTACCTCGGGTCGCAGACGGCCTTGTATTCGTCAGCGAACTGCAGGGCCGTGGGGTTGTGGAGCTGGCCGGAGAACGGATGCTTGGAGATCGGGCACTCCAGCGGCTCGTAGTATTCGGGGAACGGTCCGTCAGCACGGCCCGGGCCGAAGATGTGACCATGGCCCTGCGGCTTCATGATGAAGGCGTACTTGGTGCCGGGCTTCCAGCCGCCGTCGGGCACGTCGCCAATCCACTTGTCGCCGGTCCACTGGATGACGGGCTTCTTGGGCGCGTAGGGGCGGCCCTTCAGGTCCACGGAGGCGCGGTTGTAGATGATGCGGCGGTTGACCGGCCAGCACCATGCCCAGTTGGGGTACAGACCAATCATGGCCTGTTCCGGCGTCTGGGTCTTGTCGCGGCGGGCGGCCATGTTGCCCTTGTCCGTGTAGGACTGGCAGTACAGCCAGTTGCCGGAACTGGTGGAACCGTCGTCCTGCAGGTAGGCGAAGCTCGGGACCAGTTGGCCCTTCTTGAACTTCTTGCCCTTCACCTCAACGTCCTTCAGGAAGTAGCCGTTGATGAGCTTGGCGACGGCGTGCGGGTCAAACTTGCCGTGGGCGCCGCCCCACTGGTGGATGCCAAGACCAAGGATGGGATGCACAAAGGTGCCGCCTTCCTCGGCGTACAGCTCGCGGACCTTCTCCATGAGTTCGACGATGATTTCGCCGTCGGGCATGGTGTTGCCCCAGGGCTTGGGGCCCTGATAGCGCCACTGCATCCAGCGGCCGGAGTTGGTGATGGAGCCTTCCTTCTCAATGGAGACAGCGCAGGGCAGGAAGAAGACCTCGGTCTTCACCTTTTTCGGGTCCATGTCCGGGCCCTTCCAGAAGCTGCCGGTCTCATTGTCGAAGATGTTGACGTTGACCATCCAGTCCAGCTCGGCCATTGCCTGTCTGGTCTTATTGGAGTTGGCACCGCCACAGGCCGGGTTCTGGCCCCAGGCAAAGAAGCCCTTGAAGGTGCCGCTGCTCATTTCCTCAAAGAGGTTGAGCCAGGAGTAGTTTTTGCCGTCCTCGCACTTGGGCAGCCACTCGTAGCCCGTATCGGCGGAGGCCGAGGGGTACATGGATTTGATGAAGCTGGTCATGTACTTGGGATAGTTCTGCCACCACGCGGCGCTTTTGGGGTCCTGTGCGCCGGTCAGGTGCGGCGCGGCCTTGGTGGTGTTGTACTTGTCCAGCGAGTCCATGGACGCTGTGGGAATGCCGAGGTAGCCCGGCAGGATGTGCCACAGCAGGCACTGGTCTGTGGAGCCCTGCACGTTGGATTCGCCGCGCAGTGCGTTCACGCCGCCGCCAGCCACGCCAATGTTGCCCAGCAGCAGCTGGACGATGGCCATGGCGCGGATGTTCTGCACGCCCACGGTGTGCTGGGTCCAGCCCATGGCGTACATGATGGTGGCGGATTTATCGGGTTTGCCTGTGGCCGCGTAGGCCTTGTAGACGGACAGGATGTCGTCCTTGGGCGTGCCGGTAATTCTGGTGACCTTGTCCAGCGTGTAGCGGCGGTAGTGCTTTTTCAGCAGCTGGAACACGCAGCGCGGATGCTGGAGGGACTCGTCCTTCTTTGGAACGCCTTCGGACTCGTACTCGAAGTTCCACGAGCTTTTGTCGTAGGAGCCTTCGCCGTCAAAGCCGGAGAAGAGACCGTCGCTGAACGAGAAGTCCTTGCGGACGATGAACGAGGCGTTGGTGTAGTTGACGAGGTACTCGCGGAAGTACAGGTCATTGTCGAGGATGTACTTGATGAGGCCGCCCAGGAATCCGATGTCGGAGCCCGACCGGATGGGGGCGTAGATGTCGGCCTTGGAGGACGTTCTGGTGAACCGGGGGTCCACATGGATGAGCTTTGCGCCCCTGTCCCTGGCCTTCAGCACCCACTTAAAGGAAATGGGGTGGTTTTCGGCAGCGTTGCTGCCCATGATAAGCACACAATCACTGTTCTGGATGTCGATCCAGTGATTGGTCATCGCGCCGCGTCCGAACGACTCTGCCAGAGCCGCAACAGTGGCGCTGTGTCAAATACGAGCCTGATGCTCTATCCACACCAGGCCGAGGGAGCGCAGGAAAGACTGGTAGGCCCAGCATTCCTCGTTGTCGAGAGCGGCGGAGCCAACGGAGGCAATGTTGTCGCAGCGGTTGACGCGCTGGCCCTTGGCGTTGACTTCGGTAAAGGCGGCGTCGCGGGTGTCCTTGATGCGTCTGGCGATGCGCGTGAGCGCCCAGTCCCAGCTCTTCACTTCCCACTTGTCGCTGTAGGGAGCGCGGTACAGGACGTTCTTTTCGCGGCGGTCGTTTTCGGCAAGGGCCCAAACGGAAGCGCCCTTGGCGCACAGTGCGCCTTCGTTGACGGGGTGGTCCGGGTCGCCTTCAACGTTGATGGCACGTTGGCTCATGGTGTCCGTGTGGACGATGAGTCCGCAACCCACAGCACAGTAGCAGCAGACGGAGGTTGTTTGCTTGGCCCAGCTCGTCTTCAGGAGCTGTGCTCTCGCCTTGGTGGGCGCAAGGGATACGCCCAAGCCGCCAAACGCAGTGGCGGCGGTTCCCACGGCGGAGAGTTTCAGAAACTCTCTGCGTTTCATGGATATTCTCCTTGTTTGTGATGAATGCGGTCTAACGGCCTCTGATTTCCCTCGAAAGCTCGAGGAGCAGCGCGTAGCCCGACGGGGCGGGAACGCAGCGCACGGTAGGCACCGTGGGCGAAGCGGGCTTCGTCCACTGCCACCGGTGCGGAGCCAGCAGGCTGGCCCGCGCTGCGACCGGACTCAGGTCGAGTCCAAGCCCCGCGAAGGGTATCGCAGTCGGGCAGGCTGTTTTCATGGCGTTTACCTCCTTTCGTGGTGAATAGCGTGCAACCCGTGATGGATTTACACCTCTATCAACCTATATAAGGTATGCCGATTGGGAGCAACGGAAAACGGACTTGGTTACGGTTCTACACCGCTAAGGGATGAAATGAGAACGAAAAAGCCGCGCCATGAGCGAGTCATGACGCGGCCTGTGGATGTTGCGAAATATCAGTCGGTTGGGACAAAATCGCACAAAAAGCCGGTGAGGATGGGAAAAAGGTCCTTCCCGCGGGAGTTGTAGCGCAGTTCCAGCTCCTTAAGGTAGAGCGGAAAACGCTGCGGCGTCACCCCGTGGAATTTGGTCAGGCGCGAGCTGACAAACTGCCAAAAGCCGAGGTTTTCCTCGTCGATGGGCAGGCCGCGCGGTCCGGGCTTGAAGTAGTCCGCCGCCGGGTCGTTGCCCACACAGCAGATGAGCGTGTCGTAGCGCTGGTAGCGGTCGGTGTAGACCACGTTGCCAAGGCGTACGGTCTTCAGCTGGAAGCTGAGGCTGAAGTGGAGCACGGTTTCAATGTCGAAGCCGGGGATAAGGTCAACAAAGGCCCACGTGCCGCGGTCCATAATACCGAACACGGGCGTGGGCTGCGGGCCGTCCTGCGCGGCGCCTGCGGTGGGCGCCTTGAACATTCTGCCACTGAGGGACAGCTCCAGCGGGGAGCCTTTGCCCAGCAGCTGTTTGGCATCCAGAGCGTGGGCGATGATGGCAAATCGCAGGGTCGCCATGGCCTTATAGGCCGTGTTGTACGAGATGCCCAGTTCCTTGGCGGCGGTGCGCGCCGTTGTCTCGTCCTCAAAGAGTCGGATGAGGCGCAGCCACTCCACGCAGGTGAGGTTGCAGTTGTTGACCCAGCGGCCGCTGAAGTCGTGGAACGTGTAGCGGCAGCGGGCACACCTGCGGCGGCCATTCTTGAGCCGGTAGTTGCGGCGGCTGCGGCAGCGCGGGCAGAAGCGCTGGTGGTTCTTCCAGCAGAACTTGAGCAGATAGCGCCGTGCCGCGGCCTCGTCGCGGGTGATGTCGTCAAATGTCGCGGAATCCATTCGTACCTGTCGTCTTGTGCTGCTGTCGGTTCTTGGCCGCTGGTCCCGGTGTTGGACCGTGGCCACGGGGCGTCCCCGCGCAGGGCGGCGGGGCAGGGCGGGGAGGACCGGGCAGGACGGACCATCCCCAGCGCCGAATCAGAAAAAACAGTGGCGGGGCCGCTGGCCGAGGCTACGGCCCCACCGCCAATATGCGCGGGGCGCGTGGGTCAGCCTCCGATGGAGGACATGACCTTGGAACAGACCGAGTTGCCTTGCAGGTGTTCCAGAAGTTTGTAGCCAAGGGGCTTACTCAGGGTGGCGCGCGTCATAACGCGTAGCAGGGCCTCGTCATCCAGCTTGGGCGAACGCAAGATGGGGCGCAGTCGGTATTCCTTGTCCGAAAAAAGGCACGTACGCAGCCTGCCGTCGGAGGTGATGCGCAGGCGGTTGCAGGTGTCGCAGAAGTGGTCGGACAAGGCGGAAATAACGCCAAGGCGTCCTGTGCCGCCATCTATGGAATACAGCCGGGCCGGGCCGTCGGTGTCCGCGTGGCGCTCGATGGGCGTCAGGTCCGCTTCCTCGCGGGCACGGTCCAGAATATCGCTGGCGGGCAGGGTGTATTCGCGCTTCCAGTGCGAGCAGCCGCCAATGGGCATAAACTCGATAAAGCGGACGTCCACAGGATAGTCGCGGGCAAAGCGCGTGAACGCGCCGATTTCGTCGTCGTTGACGCCCTTCATGGCGACGGCGTTGATTTTCACCGTCAGGCCGTAGTGCAGGCAGTCTTCAATGGCGCGCATGACGCGGTCGTGAAAGTCGCGGCCCGTGATTTTGGTAAAGCGGTCGCGGTTTAGCGTGTCCAGCGAGATATTGATGCGCTGCACGCCAAGGTGCTTGAGCGCCGGAATCTTGCCGCCCAGCAGAGTGCCGTTGGTGGTGACGCGGACGTCCAGCTCCGGGCATTCTTCCTTGAGCATGCCGAGAAAGGCCAGAAAGTCCTTCCGGACAAAAGGCTCGCCGCCGGTCAGGCGCAGTTTTCGCACCTGCATGGTCTGGGCGGCCTTCACAAGGCGAATCATTTCCTCATAGGTCAGGATGTGGTCATGGTCTATGAAGCTCTCCGCACAGTCCGTGCGGCAGTAGAAACACTTGAGGTTGCAGCGGTCCGTTACCGAAAGCCGGATATAGCTGACGTAACGCCCGTGGCTGTCGGTAATCATTCAAGCTCTCCCGCGATGGAGTGGCCGTTTAGGGCGCGGGCGACGGCTTTGTTCAGCATGCGCCCGGTCATCAGGCCGTCATGGTCCGTGGAGATTTCGCCTTTTCTGTTCAGCACCCACGTTTTGGGGATGACCTTGATATCGTATTTGCGGGCCACGGATTCCTCAGCGATATAGACGGGATAGTTGATGCCTTTCTCCTGCATGGTCTTTGTGAGCATGGCATGGTCGAAGTCGAGGGAGACACCAACCATGTACACGTCGTCTTCTGGCCGGGCCTCTCGCAGGGCGATGAATTCAGGAAGCTCCGTCATGCAGGGCGCGCACCACGATGCCCAGAAGTTGACCACCACGACGCGGCCTTTGGCTTCATGGATGAGCTGTTGCAGTCCCTTGGCGGAAATGGCGGCAGGCGTCTTTGCCACAGCGGCGGAAGCCACAATCATCACAAGTGCGAGGGCCAGAAGGAAATGTGTCGCTCCAGACGTGACAGTTGTCAATACGCTTGTTGATTTCATCGGTTATCCTGTGCCCGTTCCACTTGCCGCAGCATGGCAAGGTCGGCGGGGAAGTTTATATTGAAAAAGACCCCCGCATTCTCTCTGGAATAGGGGACATGGTGCCGTAAATGCTCCGGAATCGCACGGGTGAGCTTGTAGCTTTGGCGCGAGATGGAGTCCTCGAACAGCGGAATCGCTGCCGGAGTATAGATGGAGACGAGGGATTCAATATACCCGGTCTCCTGTTGGCGGAAGGTTGTCATGACGGTGTCCGCAGGCGCTTTGGCGTGTGCGCGCACTAAGGTGTGCACTGTGGCGATGTCCAGCAGCGGCAGGTCGCAGGCCAAAACCAGCAGCGGGGCCTGAAGCCGGCGCAGGCAGGTCAGGATGCCGCCCATGGGGCCAATGCCGGGGATGTCGTCCGCCAGCCACGGGGCGCTTATTTCAAACTCCTCGGGGTTGCGGCCCGAGACATACACCTCGCCGCAGAAGTGCCCGGCAAGGTCCAGCATGCGCATGAGCATGATTTTGCCGGAGTACCACAGGCAGACCTTGTCCGTCCCAAGGCGGGTGCTTTTGCCTCCCGCAAGGACCAATCCGTAGGGAAGACGTGTCGGCATAGGTTAGCCCTTGCGCCGCGCCGGGTCGTCGAATCGTCCGCGCGGGTCGGTAAAGACGGTGAAGCGTATCTCGCGGGCAAAACCGGCAAGGGTCATGCCTGCCTCGCGCGCTGTGGCCACGCCTGATGTTGTGACCGCGCTGCGGCTGACCATGGCGGAAAAGCCCGCCTGTACGGCCTTGCGGACAAGGGACGTCGTGGCGCGGGCCGACACGAACAGCATCAGCCCCGCAAGGGGGCGGCCCTGTTCGACGGACCAGCCCGCCAGCCTGTCGATGCAGTTGTGGCGCCCAATATCCTCGGCCTGCGTGATGAATTCACCGGATGCCGGGTCCCAGACTGCGGCGCGGTGGAAACAGCCCGTGGCCTCCCAGCGGCCTTCGCCCGCGATAAAGCGCTTCATACAGTCAAGGATGGTCTCCGCCGGGATGGGCGAGAGGGTGGGCGGCTGCGGCGCGGCGGGCGCGGCAATTGGGGCGAG
>NZ_JBUDSW010000081.1:0-13679 GCF_054921475.1 Desulfobaculum sp.
TTTAGCTCTAAGGCCCTTCGTCCTTTCAGGCCGAAGACCTAAGACCTAAAGCCTGCGGAGCAAAAAAATCTCCCAAAAAAAGCCGCCAGCCCTTGTGGGGCTGGCGGCTTGTATGCGTTTTAATCCTGACCGCCGTTATTGTTGGTGGCGGGTTTCTTTTTTCTGCGGCGGCGGGGGCGGCGTTTGCGTTTGGGCTTGTCGCTGGTGTCGCCGGCCTGCTGCGCGTCCTGTTTTGGTGCGTCCTGTTTTGGGCGCGGGCTGTCGGAGCGCGCTTCTGCGGGCTTTTTCCGGCCCCGGTTTCTGCTGCTGGTGGCTCTGCTGGGGCGCTTGCGTTCGCTGCGGGGGGCGTCGTCCTTGGGGGCAGGGGCGTCGGCTTCCGTGGGCGGCTGCGGGGTATCGTGCAGGGTCTTTTGGTAGGTCTCGTCGAGCAGCATGGCGACGAGCTGGACGATGTCCTCGTGCTCGCTGAGGGAGCGAACGAGGGGCACGAAGCGTTGCAGGCGCTCGCGGGTGACGGCGTCGATATCGCGGAAGCGTGCTTCCAGCAGGGCGGTGACGCGGTTGCCGACTTCGGCGGCGAGGTCGTCGTCGGAGGGCAGGTCGCGCTTTTCGAGGGTGATGGAATAGGTCTTGGCGATGCGCTCAAGGGAGAGGCGTTCCATGACGTCCACAAGGGAGATGACCTCACCGGAGGCTCCGGCGCGTCCGGTGCGTCCGGCGCGGTGGATGTAGACCTCGTGATCCTCGGGCGGCTCGTACATGAAGACGTGCGAGATGTCGGGGATGTCGATACCGCGTGCGGCGACGTCGGTGGTGATGAGGAAGCGCAGTTCGCGTTTGCGCAGGCGTTCGAGCACTTGTTCGCGTTTGGCCTGCGTCAGGTCGCCGGAGAGTTCGTCGGCGTCGTAGCCGAAGCGCTTGAGCACGGTGGTCAGATAATGCACGTGCTGCTTGGTATTACAGAAGATGAAGCCCGTGGCCGGATTTTCCAGCTCGATGATGCGCACGAGGGCGCGGTCCTTCTGCATGGCGGGGCACTCGAAGTAGACGTGGGGCGTCTCGGCCACGTGCACCTGCGCGCTGGAGAGGGACAGAATCTGGGGCTTGTCCATGAACTCGCCGGCCAGCCGCAGAACGTGCGGGGGGTAGGTGGCGGAGGTCATGAGCATGCTGATGTCGCGGCGGGGCAGATAGGTCTGCACCTGCTTCATGTCCGGGTAGAAGCCAATGGACAGCATACGGTCGGCTTCGTCGAAGACGAGGGTGTCGATGCCTTTGAGGCTGAGGGAGCCGCGCAGCAGATGGTCGAGCACGCGGCCCGGGGTGCCGACGACAACGTGCGCGCCTTCGCGGAAGGCGTCGAGCTGGGCCTTGTAGCTGGTGCCGCCAAAGACGGCGACGGTACGCAGACCGGTGCCTTCGGCGAGCACTTCGATTTCGCGGGCGACCTGCTGGGCGAGCTCTCGCGTGGGAACGAGGACAAGGGCCTGGCATTCGTTGCGGCCAACTTCGACGCGGTCGAGAATGGGCAGGCCGAAGCTGCCGGTCTTGCCGCTGCCGGTGCGCGACTGAATCATCAGGTCGCGGTTGGCGAGCAGGTAGGGGATGGCCTTGGCCTGTACGGGCATGAGCTTGTCCCATCCGGCGCGGGCGCAGGCATCCTGCAGATGCTGGGGCAGATCGCTCAGGGTAATTTCGGGCAGCGTTTCATCCTCGGGCACTTCGGCAACGCTTTGGGCGGGCCCACGCTTGGGCTTTGCGGCTGGTGCAGGGGCTTCCTGCTTGGGCGCTTCCTGCTCCTTGGCTGGTGCGGGGCGCTCTGTGGGGGCGTCTTCGGCGTGAGTGGGGGCGCTGGGGCGCTCGTCGGCCTTGGGCGCTTTGGGTCGTTCTGAGGATGAAGCTATGGTCGTATCCTTCTCTGCTGCGGGAGAGGCCGCAGGTTCCTGCTCGGCGCTGGGTGTGGCCGGAGCTTTGGGTGCGGAAGCCTGGGGCGCGTTCTCGCGTGCGGAGGGTTTGGAGGCTTTGGAGCGTCTGGAGGAGCTGCGCCGACGTTTGGGGCGCGGCTTGGACGCGGGTTTGTCCGTGCTGGCGTCTGCGCTTGCTTTGGGGGAAGCCTCGGGAGCTTCTGCCTGCTTGGGCGCGCTTTGTGCGGACTCGGGTGCGGACTTTGGGGCGGAGTCGGAAGCGGACTTGGGCGCGTCGTTTTGCGCGGCGTCCTGGGGCGCGTCCGTGCGGGGTTTGCGCGCGGAGCGGCGCCTGCGCGGGCGGCGGGGGCGGGCGGGTTTGTCCTTGGCGCCATCTGCCGCTTTTGGGGCTGCACCTTTGGACTCAACGGGCTTTGAAGCCTCTTTCTTCCCGGAGTCTGCCTGCGGTGCGTCGGCGCTTTTGTCCTTGGTCGGCTGTTTCTTGGCGGGTTTCAGGCCAAAAATGCTGTGGTCATCACTCATGAAACACGTTTCCTCGTAAACGTTTACGTATCTTCGACCCGTCATTATGTGCCATGCTTTATTCGTTTTGACCAGTCCCGCAGAAATTTCTTCAGTCGGACCAAGGTCGCGCCATGGGGTGCGTCTGGGCCGAGCCGACCGGATGAAGCAAGGTCGGACTTCGGGTGCTGGCCACGCATGGAGCGGGCGAAGGCGGCTGCTGCTGGCGCTCACGCCGGTGGCGTGGGGCCGCGCAGGTGGGCAACGGTACGGACGCCTTCAAGCGGTGTTTCCCGGACGAGTTCCACTCGTTTTGTGGGGGCCGCGTTGGCGTTTGGCTGGTCTTGCATGGCAAGAAGCAGTCCGTCGTCTGCCCGGTACCAGTAGGTGGACTTCCTGCTTTTTCCGAGGAAGTCGGTGGCGGTGTATTCGTAGCGCACCGCGCTGACGCGTTTGCCGCAGATGCTGATGTCTTCCGTCCCCTCGCGGTGGAGGGTGACGCGCCAGAAGGTGTCCTGCCGCGCGTTTGCGGTACAGAACCGGATTTCGTCCGTGCCGGCGAGGACAGCGGCGCACAGTTGCAGAGGGGAGGCAACCCAGGGCGCGGTGGCCCGGTAGCCTTTCTGCACGGCGCTTTGTCCTTTGTGGCCGGTCAGTTCCAGCACGCTGTCGGTCTTGCGGAGGATGAGGCGGGTATCGCTCTGCGGGGCGCGATATTCCTCAACTATGGTCTCCATAGTGGCCGTGGCGACAATGGCCCGGGAGGCGCCCTGCGAATGTATCGTCAGACGCCAGCCTTCTTTGGAGGGTTCCACAAGGCAGTCCTGCATACGGACGTCGGCCCCCGGCTCCGTAACACGATAGGCAAGAACCAGCGGTGCGTTTGGGAACGCAAAGGCGGAGGATGTCATCGCGAGAAGGAGAACGAGGCCGAAGGCGGCGGACAGGGAGGGTCTCATGGAGCACCTGAAGGGCCGGGATGGGATTGCTTTCTCAAAAGCGTTCCGGCTGTGAATGAAGGAATACATTCCCTGTGTCCTTGTCAAGAGAAGACTTGCGCCCAAAGTGCGCGGCGCGTGCATTTTTGCGCCGATTTTCTCCCGCTGCCATGGGAAAACCCGTGCTGCTGCGGCGGGTTCGGGGCCAGACGGCACGTTGGCCCTATGTCCGAAACTTTTCCATAAATCGTCTGTCGATGAAGTCCTTAATCCACCATGCGGGCGCGCCGCCGAATACAAGAGGACCCTTGTGGAAGATGCCTGTACCGTCGCCAAGGTTGTACACCAGCAGATACTGTCCGCCGGGGTTGAAGGGCGTGAGGGGGCGGCCCTCCAGCGCCGCAAGCAGGTTCCCGGGCAGGACGGCATGTTGGCGCACGGCGTAGACGCCCACCTTGTCCAGTGGCTGGTCCTTAAAGTGGATGCAGTCGCCGCCGCCAAAGATGCGCGGCGCGCCGATGCTTTGCAGATGCCGGTTCACGGACAGGCCGCCGTCCGGACCTGTCGGCAGGCCCGAGGCCGCAATAAGCTCCGGCGGGCGCACGCCAAGGGCCAGAAAGATAATGTCGCCGCTAAAGACTTCGCCGTTGTCCAGCGTGACGGAGCCGGGGGCGATGGATGTGGCGTAGCCATGCTCGATGATGGAAATGTCGCGCCGGGTGAGGCTTTTTCGCGCGCGGCGGGCCACGCCGGGATGCGCGCGGGAAAGAAAGTGCTTCCCCGCCAGAATGCGGATGCGGGGCATGCGCCCGCCGTGCTCGTCGCGTACGCGGCGGGCTGCGCCCCAGGTGTTGCCCGCAATCTCAAGGGCGGCGGGGCCGCCACCGACCACAAGGACGTTGGGCTCGCGCTCCTGCAGCAGGGCCAGCATGCGTTCGCGCGCCATGAGCAGGTTGTCGATGGGTTTGACGGGGTAGACGCCGTCTTCCGGGCCGGGGGTGGTGGCGCCGAGGGTGGGCACGCCGCTGCCGATATTGAGGGAAAGGACGTCGTAGCGCAGCACTGTGCCCGAGGCGAGGGTGACGGCGCGCTCTGCGCTGTCGATGTGCTCTATGGAATCCTGCACAAAGGCCGCGCCCTTGGCGGTGGCCATCTCCTCAACGGGAAAGCTGATGTCGTCTGGCGTGTAGGCGCCGCCCAGCATCCCCGGCCCCATGCCGGAATAGTGGTGGCGCGGGGCCGGGCTGACGAGGGTGACCGAATGGCCGCGGTCGATAAAGTCCTGAAGGCCGTCAATGACCGCCACATGCGCGTGGCCGCCACCGGCCAGAATGAGATGCTTACCCATGCACTCTCCTTTTCAGCTCAACGGGAAGGGTGTATCATTCCACTATACCCTGCGCCTACTGGGAGTACAATGCTAGCTTGTAAGGAGTTATTCACGTGGAGGAGAACCTGAAATCCCACGACATGGCCGAAGCCGGCCACGACACACAGCCCATCCGTCTTGGCATTGCCCGGTGCCTGCTTGGTGACGAGGTCCGCTATGACGGCACGCACAAGCTGGACAAATATATCCGCGATGTCCTTGGGCAGTTTGTGGAGTTTGTCCCCGTGTGCCCGGAGGTGGAGTGCGGTATGCCCATCCCGCGCGAGGCCGTGCGCCTTGTGGGGGACGTGGACAGTCCGCGCCTTGTGGGGCGCGAGTCCGGGACGGACTGGACGGAGAAAATGCAGACGTGGGGCAAGACCCGCCTGCGTCAGCTGGAGAGTGAAGACCTGTGCGGCTACATCTTTAGGTCGCGCTCGCCGTCCAGCGGCATGGAGCGCGTGAAGGTGTTTCAGGACAACGGCCAGCCGCTGTATACCGGTGTGGGCATGTGGGCCCGCATGTTTATGGACCACTTCCCCATGCTGCCCTTTGAGGAAGACGGCCGCCTGAACGACATGGGCCTGCGCGAAAACTTCATCAAGCGCCTGTTCGTCACGTGGCGGTGGCGCAATTTGATGAAGGCGGGCTTCTCCATGGGCGCGTTGGTGGACTTCCACACCCGGCACAAGATGCTCATCCTCTCGCACAACCAAAGCGTGTACCGCGAGATGGGCAAGCTGGTGGCCGGAGGCAAGGACATGGACCCGGACGAGCTTGCCGCCACCTACTGGGAGCTGCTCAGCCGCGCCATGGCCAAAAAGGCCACGGTGAAGAACCACGTCAACGTGCTCACCCACATCCTTGGGCACTTTAAGGACGATTTGACCTCGGACGAAAAGCAGGAGCTTTTGGACCTTGTCGAATCGTACCGCAAGGGCCTTGTGCCGTGGATTTCGCCGCTGACGCTGGTGAACCACTACGTGCGCAAATACGACAACGACTACCTGCGTCAGCAGGTGTACCTGAACCCGCATCCCAAGGAACTGAAGCTGTTGTTCCATGCCTGATGCCGCAACGCAAAGAACACGGGTGGCCGTTATCGGCGCCACCGGCTATGTGGGCGGACGGCTTGTGCCGCGCCTGCTGGAGGCCGGGTACGCCGTGCGCGCCGTGGCGCGCTCCGCAGTGAAGCTGCGGGGGCGGCCATGGGGCGGTCACCCGAATCTTGAAGTCGCCGGAGCGGATGTGCACGACCGCGCATCCCTCTCGGCGGCGCTGCAGGGCGTTGAGGTTGCGTATTACCTTGTCCACTCCATGGTGCCGGGGCAGAAGGATTTTGCCAGCGCGGACCGCGATGCCGCCCGCCACATGGCCGAAGCCGCGGCGGAGCAGGGCGTATCGCGCATTATTTACCTTGGCGGGCTGGGGGACGAAGATGACCCGGACCTGTCCCACCATTTGCGCTCGCGCATGGAGACGGCGCGGGTGCTGGCCGAGGGGCCGGTGCCGGTCACCTTCCTGCGCGCGGCCATGATTCTTGGCTCGGGCAGCGCGTCCTTTGAAATCATGCGTTACCTTGTGGACAGGCTTCCGGTGATGGTCACTCCGCGCTGGGTGCGCACCCTGTGCCAGCCCATCGCCATCACCGATGTGCTGGGCTATTTGCAGGGCTGCCTTGATGCGCCGCAGACGGCGGGGCAGACCTACGACATCGGCGGCCCGGACGTGCTGGACTACGAGCAGATTTTCCGCATCTACGCCGAGGAGGCCGGACTGCGTCGGCGGCTGGTCATTCCGGTGCCCGTATTTACCCCCAAGCTCTCGTCGTGGTGGATACACCTTGTGACGCCCGTGCCTGCCGCCTTGGCGCGCCCCCTTGCCGAGGGCCTGCGCAACGAGGTGGTGTGCCACGAGTCGCGCATAGCGGAGGTCATCCCCCGCCAAACCCTCACCGTGCGGCAGGCCATCCGCCGCGCCCTCGACCGCGTGCGTCAGCACGAGGTGGAAACCTGCTGGGCCGACGCCGGGGAGTTGCTCCCGCCCGAATGGCTGGCCTGCGGCGATGCGCCCTATGCCGGGGGCACGGTGTTGGAGTCCAACCACAAGGTGGTGCTGGCCTGCCCGCCGGAACGCGTGTGGAAGACCATCCGGGGCATTGGCGGCGTGCATGGGTGGTATTACGCCGAGCCGCTCTGGATGCTGCGCGGCCTTGTGGACCGGCTTATTGGCGGCGTGGGCCTGCGCCGTGGCCGCCGCGACCCGGACGACCTGCGCCCCGGCGACGCGCTGGATTTTTGGCGCGTCACTGCCGTGGAGGAAAACAGCCGCCTGCAACTGCTGGCGGAGATGAAGCTCCCGGGCGAGGCGATTTTGCAATTTTCCCTGACGCCCACCGAGGACGGTGGGACGGAGCTTGCGCAGGTGGCGCGCTTTCTGCCGCGCGGCCTTGTGGGCATTGCCTATTGGTACAGCCTGTATCCGGTGCACGGCTGGCTGTTCAAGGGCATGCTCCGCACCATTGCCGGACGCACGGGATGCGCTGTCTGTGACGCCCCGCACGCATTTTTCGGCAGTGGTGGCATGTGCGTTTTGCCCGAGGCGCAGGACGCGCCGCCTTCCAAAACCGATTGAGGAGACACGATGCATACCGTTCATCCGGCCCGTGTCCGCCGCGTCCGTGATGGCGCGGGCGGAACCGGGCCTGTTGTGTACTGGATGAGCCGCGACCAGCGCGCGGACGAGAATTGGGCGCTGCTGCACGCACGGGACTGCGCCGATGATGCTGGCGTGCCCCTTGTGGTGGTGTTTTGCCTGTCGCGGACCTTTCTTGGCGCCACGCGCCGGCAATATGACTTCATGCTGCGCGGGCTGGCGGAGACGGCCCTGCGCCTGAGGCAGGTGGGCATTCCCTTCACCGTCCTGCGCGGGGCCGCGCCCGAGACCCTGCCGGGGTATCTGGCGGAAGTCCGCGCCGCGCGGCTGGTGACGGACTTTGACCCGCTGCGCCTCAAGCAGCAGTGGCTGGCGGATGTGGCGCGCGCCGTGGCCTGCACGGTGGATGAGGTGGACGCCCACAATATTGTTCCCTGCCGCCATGTGTCGGACAAGCAGGAGTACGCCGCCCGCACCATCCGCCCCAAAATCCACCGCATGCTGGATGAATTTTTGGAGCCGTTCCCGGAGCTGACGCCGCCGCGCGCCTCCGGCGCGGACTTTGGAATGGATGCCCCGGATGCAGACGCTTCAGACGTGGACGCCCTGCGAAGCTGGGTGCAGGCCGACGCCGCCGTCCCGGCCGTGGACCTGCCGCCGGGCGCGGAAGCGGGCCTGCGGCGCATGGAGGATTTTCTGCAGAGCCGCATCCGCCGCTACCATGAGACGAGCAGCGACCCCACGGTGGATGGCGTGTCCATGCTGTCGCCGTATTTGCACTTTGGGCAGGTGTCGCCGCAGCGGGTGGCCCTTGCGGCCAGCGCGTGCGGGCGCGGCGAGGGCGTCACCGCATTTTTGGAACAGCTGGTGGTGCGCCGTGAGCTGACGGACAACTTTTGCCTGCACAACGAGTGTTACGACAGCTTGGACGGCGCGCCGGACTGGGCGCGGCGTACGCTGGATGCCCACCGCGATGACGCGCGCCCGCATCTGTACACGCGCGAGGCCTTTGAGCGGGCGCAGACCCATAGCGCCCTGTGGAATGCGGCCCAGCTGCAAATGGTGCGCACGGGTTTTATGCACAACTACATGCGCATGTACTGGGCCAAGAAGATTCTGGAATGGTCGCGGACGCCCGAGGAGGCGCTGGAGACGGCCATATACCTCAACGACCGCTACCAGCTTGATGGCCGCGACCCCAACGGCTACGTGGGGGTGATGTGGTCCATCGGCGGCGTGCACGACCGGGGCTGGCGCGAGCGCGAGGTCCTTGGCACCGTGCGCTATATGAACGAGCGCGGCTGCCGCCGCAAGTTTGACGTGGACGCCTATATCCGCGCCTACGGCAACGCCCAGCAGCAGATGCGCCTGCTGTAAGGAGTTCGCCCGTTTTGACAAGAAAAGCCCCCGGCATCGTGCGATGCCGGGGGCTTTTGCGTGGCGGGTGTTAGTCCTCGAAAGTGAGTTCTACGCGGGTGCCGCTTAGCTTGAGGTTGGCGTTGAAGCGTTTGCCCTTTTTGGAGACAAAGCGCCCGCGTTTAAAGGTGCGGCCCTTGGCCAGCAGGTCGCGCATCTGGTTGGGCAGAATCTCCCCGCCAAAGGCGCGGCGGCGGATGCTGAATGCGCAGGTGCCGCCGCTTTGCGCGGCGTTTTCGCACTCGTACACGTCCGGCTGTTCCAGAACATTTTTGCCGCACAGGGGGCAGGCGCCCACGGACTCCCCCGCGTGCTTGGGCGGGGTTTTGGCCGGGCCGCCAATGGGGAAGCCGTCGGCGTCCACCTGCGGCGCGGGTGCGGCGGCTGGCGTCTGCGCCTGTTGCGGCGCGGTGGCGCTCTGAGGAGCCGGGGCGTCCAGCGGAAACCCGTTGCGGTCCACGCGGGGGCGGGGCCGGGGCTGGGCGGGCTTCTTGGGCGCGCCGGCCGGAGCCATTGAGGGCGGCGGCAGGGGGAAGCCGTCCTTGTCAAAGGCGCGGTGGTTTCGGATGACCGTCACGTTATGGTGCACGTTCTGCCGCACGGCCTGCATGAACTGGCTGTAGGAAAAATCGCCGCGTTCAATGTCGCCGAGTTTCTTTTCCCATTCGCCTGTGAGTTCGGGCGAGGTGACGTCGGGCAGGTGGGCGGTGATGACGTCTACCGCGTGGCACCCGGCATCCGTGGCGATGAGCTTTTTCTTGTCCTTGGCGATGTACTTGCGCGAGAGCAGGGTCTCGATAATTTGGGCGCGGGTGGCAGGCGTGCCAAGGCCGCGCTCCTTCATGGCCTCGCGCAGTTCCTCGTCGTCCACCAGCTTGCCCGCCGTTTCCATGGCGCCAAGCAGGGTGGCGTCCGTAAAGTGGGACGGCGGTTTGGTCTGGTGCGCTTTGCTGTGCAGGTCGTCCACGGCCACCTTGGAGCCCTTGCGCAGTTTGGGCAGGGGGTTGTCCTTGGCCGCGCGCCATGGTTCGGCGGCCAGCCAGCCGCGGTCCTTAAAGACCTTGCCCGTGGCTTTGAAGCGCTCGTCCTCCACCGTCACCCACAGCGTGGTGGCCGCAAACTTCACCGGCGGCAGGAAGGCCGCGATAAAGCGGCGGCAGACCATTTCGTAGATATTCCATTCGTTGTCGGACAGGGACTCGCGCACGGCTTTGCGCGCCGTAGGGATGATGGCGTGGTGGTCCGAGACCTTCTTGTCGTTGACGCAGGCAAAGCTGGATTTGGCTTCCTTGATGCGCGTGGCGGCGTCAGCGGAGATGTCCGGGAACAGGTGGTAGGTGGCCCGCAGGTGCGAGAGCGCTTCCTTAAACAGTTCCTTGGTCAGGTAGCGGGAGTCTGTACGCGGATAGGTGAGCAATTTTTTTTGCTCGTACAGCGCCTGCGCGATGGCGAGGGTGTCCTTGGCGGACAGGCCGTAGCGGGAGTTCGCCTCGCGCTGGAGGGTGGTCAGGTCAAAGGGCAGCGGGGGCTTTTGCTGGCGCTGTTGGCTTTTGGTGCCGTCCACCACGCCGTCCTTGCCAAGGCACTTTTCCACGATGGCGGCGGCGTCCGCTTCCGCATCGACGCGCGTTTCCTTGTACTCCGGCGGCTTGTGCCACACGGCTGAGAAGGCTTCGTCCTCGCGGGACATGGTGGCCTCTACGGTCCAGTAGTCCTTGGGGACGAAGTGCTCAATCTCGCGGCGGCGGTCCACCAGCAGTTTGAGGACGGGCGTCTGCACGCGGCCTACGGTGATGAGGTTTTTGTCCTTGAGGGTGAACAGGCGCGAGTAGTTCATGCCGATGAGCCAGTCCGCCTCGGCGCGGGCAAAGGCCGCAAGGCCGAGGTTGCGCTTCTTTTCGCCCTTTACGGTGCTGGCGAGGGCTTTTTTGAGGCCCTGTTCGGTCATGTCGCTGGCCCACAGGCGGCGGATGGGCTTGTCGCATCCGGCCATGACGTAGATGCGGCGGAAAATCAGCTCGCCCTCGCGCCCGGCGTCAGTGGCGTTGAGGACTTCGGTCACGTCCGGCGCGTCCAGAAGCGACTTCACGATGTGGAACTGTTTGGCGGACTTGGGGAGCACGGCCAGCTTGAAGCGCCGGGGAATCATGGGCAGCTGGTTCATGTTCCAGCGTCCGGCCCATTTTTCGTCCTGCTTTTCTGGCTCGGCGATGTTGACCAAGTGGCCCACCGCCCAGGTGACCGCGTACTGCTCGTTGGCGATATAGCCGTCCTGCCGCGCACCGCGCACGCCGAGGACCTTGGCTATTTCCCGAGCCACGGATGGTTTTTCCGCTATGATGAGTGTTCGTCCCACGTATGAAGCTGCCTCCGGTTCATGATTGCCGCGCGAGCGCGGCTGAGCATGCAATACAATCGAATGGCCCAAAGGGAAAGGGGGCAGGTGGATTTGTATGCGCTGCGCCCCAGCCGGGCCGTCCCCGCGTCCCGGGCAATTCACCTCGACATACGCCCCCGCCTCTTTTACTCTGAGAGAGTGGAAATCTGCGCGCACCAGTGCCGCGCGGGAAACCGGAAGCCAAGGGGGCAGGGCCGTGTCGTTTGCCGAAGCCGTTATCGCCGGAGGGGCAGGGGGACTGACTGTTGTGGCCATGGTGGCCGGATGGGCCATGGTGAGCGTGCCGGTGCGCGTTGCGCGCCAGCGTGGCCGGGGGGAGACGCCTTCGGCTCTTGGGGCGGGGCTGCGCCAGCGGGCCCGGCAGGTGTGGGCCCTTGCGCCCTACAGCCCTGCAGTGTTCGTCTTTAGCCTGTGCGTGGCGCTTATTGCGGAGTACGACGGGCGCGGCATCATCCCCTATGTGCTGGCCGTGGTGTGCATTTTCGGCACGGTGGGCATGGTGTTCGCCGGCCTGCATTGGTCCACACGCCTTGAGGGTGCGCGGAGGGAGGAGAGCGGCTCCCCGCCCCCGCCGGACGCCTGATTCTGTGCCTTGTCCTGCGTCGCCCACATCCCCCAGCATGCACCGTGAACACCTTGCCCCGCGAAAGGTTTGCTTGTTCCGGGACGTATGCTAGAAGGTGATGTCCGAGGGGGACAAAGGAGAACAGAGCAGGAATGTCGAAAACGTGGATACGTACCAAAAGGCCGGAGTTCGTGCGCGATGTCGTGCGCGATTTCTGCCTTGTTCATCGTGAGCTTGAGAAGGAGTTCCGGCACTACGACAAGACCGGACATGTGGATTTCTCCATGATCCGCAACCTCTTGGGGCAGGAGATGAACAAGGGCCTCCTGTGGCGGCTCAAGGACACCGCGCACCTGCTCTTTAAAAAGAACGCCTCGGAAAACGGCCTCAACGGCCAATTCCTCGACTGGAGCATCGGCTACATCTTCCACGACACCATCAAGCTCAAGGAAGACGCCTACCAGCAGCAGAACTACGCCCCGTGGTTCCGCGAGCTCCAGCGCCGCCAGCTCTCCGACGACGCCCGCCTTATCTCGCAGGAGCTTATGCGCGTTCTCGATCAGACCAACGAAAGCATCGAGCGCGAGATAGGCCGCATCCGTTTTATCCTCTTCAATTGCCGCCGCCTGCTTATCGACTATCTGGCCCAGCACCGGGACAATGAACTCCTTGCCCGCTTTCTGCTGGCGCGGGAGGAACTGGTGCGCGAGGTTTTCGGCAGCGGCTACGCCCGCCTGCTGGAAAGCGTGTACGGCGACGAGCCGGAGCTGTTGTATCTGCTGGCCGCGCGCAGCCTGCGCGAAGGCGGCTGGCGCGAGGACGCCATGCGCGCCCTCACTGAGGCCGAACGCATCAACGCCGATCATCCCCTGCTGCATCAGGAACGCGGACGCATCTGCGCCAAACGTTCCTGATGTGGCCGGCCCTGCGTGCGCAAGCATCAACGCAGGGCCACACGCCTGCCGCCGGTGAGGCCATATCCGGCATTTGCACTTCTCCGACTTTTTGGTACCGTTCCGCTACGATAGGGCAGGAATCTTCTGCCATGCGCAATATATTCCAGTACAAAGGAGCCGTACCCAATGCCTTTTCTGCACTTCAACCGTCCTCCAACGTACGCGTTGCAGAACCCTGACGAGCCGGAGCTCTTTCGGCAGAATTTCCCCTACACCAAAGTCGGCCGCGTCAACTTTGACGACAGCTTTCTGGTTCCGCGTCCCGCAGAGCCAATGTTCATAACGGATACCACCTTCCGCGACGGACAACAGGCCAGACCGCCCTACACCGTCAAGCAGATTGCCACCATCTACGACTATCTGCACAAGCTGGGCGGGCATTCCGGCCTCATCCGCCAGAGCGAATTCTTTCTCTACTCGGCCAAGGACCGGCGCGCCGTCGAGACCTGTCTTGCCCGGGACTACGCCTTTCCGGAAGTGACGGGATGGATCCGCGCCAATCCGGACGACCTGCGCCTCGTCAAGGAAATGGGGCTGCGCGAGACGGGCATGCTCACCTCCGTGTCCGACTACCACATCTATCTGAAGCTCAAAAAAGACCGTCAGCAGGCTATGGACGACTATTTGGCCATCGTGGAAAAGGCCCTTGAGTGGGGCATTGTGCCGCGTTGCCACTTTGAGGACATCACCCGCGCGGATATTGACGGCTTTTGCGTGCCCTTTGCCATTCGCCTGATGGAACTCGCCCGCCAGAGCGGCCTGCCTGTGAAGATTCGCCTGTGCGACACCCTTGGCTTTGGCGTGCCGTACCCCGGCGCGGCGCTGCCGCGCTCTGTGGCGAAGATTGTGCGCGCCTTTACCGACCAGGCTGGCGTGCCCGGCGAGTGGCTGGAGTGGCACGGGCATCACGATTTCCACAAGGTGCTCGTCAATGCGTCCACGGCGTGGCTGTACGG
>NZ_JBUDSW010000082.1:0-13616 GCF_054921475.1 Desulfobaculum sp.
CGGGGACTTCTTAGGGTCGTCCTCTTCCTCTGCGCTGTGGTCCTTTCTGTCGCGCATGTGGCGACCCTGCTTGGAAGAGCCGTCTTTGCCCTCGTCGTCTACGACTTTCGAGCGCTCTTGCTTTTCGACTTCTTCCACCGAGTGTTGACGGCGAAGTGCCTCCTCGCGGGCGCGCTGTTCGGAAAGGGCGGTTTGCGCTTCCGGGCGGGCCTGCTCCACGCTGGTCAGCTTTGACAGATGTGGCAGCTGCGCCAGCAAGACAGGGAGGTTGATGCTCGTTGGCATTTTACTTCACCAGATATTCCTCGATAAGCAGGGTCTCCAGCCTTCCGTTGCTGAGATATTGGTTGATGACGGAGAGAATGTCGGCCTTGAGGGTATCCGCGTTGTCCATGTCTGCAAGGTAGGCCATGTCTTTGTTCTTCAGGTAGTAGAACACGGCATCGCGCAGGGTGGTGGTCTTTTGCGTAATCTCGAAGGAGAGCTTTTCGTTTTCCGTCACGGTGGCGAATTTGCACCGCAGGAAGTGGATTTCTCCGTCCTTGCCCCGCATTTCCACCATAAAGGGGGCGAGGGAGACGATGAATTCCTGCACTTCTTCCTCTTCCACCATGGGAGCGGGCTGCTCTTGAGGCTGAATCTCTTCTACGGGTGGCTCCGGCTCGGCCACGGGCTGCGTGGCGGGTTTGGTATAGAGCCATATGGCAAGGCCAGCAAGGAGAAGGAGCAGGACGGCCGCAGCCGGGATGACGATGCGCTTGTTCTTGAACCACGGCTCTTGGTCGCCGGCTGGTTCCTCGTCGACGACGGAAGGGGCTTCCTCTTCGGGAAGCTCCTCCTCGTCCTCGTCTTCATCCTCCTCCAGAAAGGGCGCGTCTTCCAGGTCGAGTTCAACCTTTTGCGAGTCCTGGGGGAGGGATGCGGTCAGTTCATCGGTATCGAGTTCGGCTTTAGCCGAGTCGTCCTCTCCATTAAGGAGATCGTCGAGTTCGTCGGTCATTCTGTGTTAAACCAAGCCAAAACGCTGTTGCGGAGCGGCTTATCCCTCAAAAATCTTTTCGATTTTCTGGTTCATGGTTTCAGCGGTGAAGGGCTTCACGATGTAGTTGGACACCTTGGCCTGCACGGCCTCGATGATGTTCTCCTGAAGGCCCTCTGCGGTGACCATGAGGAAGGGGATATCGGCGAACTCTTCACTGGCGCGGACTTTGCGCAGCAGGTCGATGCCGGGCATCTCGGGCATGTTCCAGTCCGAGACGATAAAGTCGATTTTGTCTTTATTGAGGACTTCCCATGCGGTGGAGCCGTCGTCTGCTTCGACGATGTTGTTGAAGCCCAGCTGCCGAAGGATGTTCTTGACGATTCTGCGCATGGTGGAGAAGTCGTCCACCACGAGAACCCGCATGTTTTTATCAATAGCCATAAAGGTCTCCCGTGCTAGGTTTTATTCCTGCCCATAAGAGGCGCGGAATTTCTTTTTCAGTTTTTTAAGTGCCTGTGAATGAAGCTGCGAAACGCGGCCTTCGGTTATTCCCATAACCTCCGCCGTTTCTCGCATATTCAATTCTTCAGTGTAGTAGAGGGATAATACCAGTTTCTCTCGCATCGTCAACTCGTCGATGAGACTGGCAATCTTGTCAATGATGTCCTGCAGGGCAGTTGATTTGTATGGCTCGTTATCATGGTGCGCGTTCTGGTCCGGCGAAAAGTGGTCCTGAATGGCATCAAGACTAAGGCACAACTGATTCTGCAAGGCACCAAGGCCTGCCTCCACTTCCTTCTCCGACAGTCCCGTCTCTTCCCGAAGCTCCGCTTTGCTGGCTTTGCGTCCTGTTCTGCTTTCCACTTTGCGGATGGCTTCTTCCAGTGTACGGACGCGCTGGCGCAAACCGCGGGAGAACCAGTCCATACGACGCAGTTCATCAAGCATGGCGCCCTTGATACGATTTTCCGCGTAGGTCTCGAACTTAATGTTGAGCTCGGGCTTGAACTTGCCCAAGCACTCAATAAGCCCAAGCGTACCTGCGGAAAGCAGTTCGTTCAGGTCGACCTGCTGCGGCAGCTTCCCTTTGAGCCGGAGTGCCAGAATCTTAATCTTGGGCGCGTAGTGGCGGACGATGAGCTCCCGCTCGTAGGCGGAGAAGTCATCCCAGCGCACTTCGCCGGATTCCAGCAGCTTCCAAGGCTCATTCTTGGAAGAGGAGTTTTTTCCAGAAGAACTTAATGTTTCCATCGAGTTGTGTGGGTGCCTTCCAAGCATTGATTCTGCGTGCGACCCCCGCGAGGGCCTGGCTCGCGGGGCTGTCCGGAAACGCCTGCGCAAACGGCTGCTGCTTGATGACGGACGAGCGCACCGACTGGTCATAGGGAAGCACGCCCAAGAGATCGAGGGAAACCCCCGAGAGGAACTGGTCGCACGCCGTGTGGAGCTTGAGGTAAATCTCCTTGGCGGCGGCCATGTTCTTGGCCATGTTCACGACCACGCGGAAGCGTTCGATGCCGTGTTGCGCCTTGAGCACCTTGATGAGCGCGTAGGCGTCCGTGAGGGACGTCGGCTCCGGGGTCAGGACGAGAATGCGTTCCTGCACCGCAAGGTTGAAATACAAGACATTGTCGTTGATTCCCGCTCCTGTGTCCACAAGCAGGTAGTCGATGTCATTCTCCAGTATATCCATCGACTCAAGAAGTTCCAGCTTTTGTCCCGTATCAAGGTCCATCATGTCCGACACGCCGGACGAGGCGGGAAGGATGGAGAACCCAAAGGGCGTGGAATAGAGGATGTCGCTCAGGCCCGCATTTTCGTGGAAGAGGTGAAAAAGGTTCTTCTGCGGTGCGAGGCCGAGCATAACGTCCACATTGGCGAGGCCGAGGTCCGCGTCAAGCAGCACCACGCGCTTGCCCATGGAGGCAAGCAGGTAGGCGAGGTTGGCGCTGACGTTGGTCTTGCCCACGCCGCCCTTGCCGGACGTGATGGAGATGACGTGCGGAAAACCGGTTCCGCTGTCTGCCGAGGGGCGAGTCTTGTCTTTACTGAGCGTAGTTGCCACGTTTTTCCTCGAGAGGGCTTTCGGGGAGCTGGCGCTTGAATATCAGTCTCCACAGCATGCCAGTGTCTGCGGGCACGAGGGTGCCACGCAATCCGGACCCGATTGAAAGGGCTGCCACGGGCAGACCCGTAGCGTGGGCCGTGTTGACCACAGCCCCGAAGTTACAGGCTTCGTCAAGCTTCGTCCAGATAACCGATGCGCATTTGGACGAGGCGTACTTGCGGGTAAACAGCTCCAGCTGGGCGGGCGCGTAGTGCGGCGACAGCACCAGATGCACGGCCATGTCGTCGCATTCGCCAAGGCCAATAAGCTGGAGGTACCTATTCAGCGTGGTTTTCCCCGACATGGCGGGCATGTCGACGAAAATCCTGTCAAATTTCTGGCCGTCCTTAACAAGGTCCAGCATCTCGCGGGCGTTCCGGATGTCCTTGTAGGCCATACCGGAGAGTTCCGCAAAGTACTTCAGGTACTGCCGCGCCTTTCCGCCGGAGGCGTCAAGGTTCACAATGCAGATGCGGCTGTCCGGACGTTTGGTATGACATGCAAGCGCCATACGCAAGAGGGTTGTGCTTTTTCCGCATCCGCTCGGGCCTGCCAGCACGTGCAGCTTCTGCCGCCAATTCTTCCAATTCCATGCGTGGGGGCGGACAATGCGGCCCAGCGCGCCAAGGATGGAGCTTTCCCTGTCGCCGCGAAGCGTATCGTACAGGGCAAGGCTCACGCCTTCGGCCACGCCTTCGCGTTCCAGCAGTTCCAGCGCCTGACGCTGCCGCGGCGCGAGCATGGACATATCCAGCTGCGGCTTGATGAGCGCCATCATGTGCGACTTGATGAGGTCCCATTCGCGGTGCCACTCGTTCCAGCCCGGCGCGCCGCCAGTCTGCGGATCATCTCCGGTTGCGGGCTTTTCCGGTGCGGCATGGTCCGTGGCGGCGGTGACCTCGCACCACGTCTTTTCGCCTTCGCTGACGTTTTGCGTGCCGAGAATGACGGCGTCGTCTCCAAGCACCTGTTTGACCTGCTGGAGCGCCTCGAAAGAACTTCTGCCTCTGAATGTCTTAACCTGCATAGTCAATGTCCACGTTTGCAAGAGTTACGAGTTTCACATCTGCGGGGATTTCAGCTTGAGAGATAACAGGGAGGTTCGGAATGAACCGGACCAGAAGCTGTGCGAGGTGTGAGCGAGTTACCGGTGTCGTGAGGAGGACAGGTTGTCCATCCGTGGCGACGGCGCGTTCCGCCGCCTCATTGATGTTTTGTATAATCTGCTGGGCAAGGCCCGGCTCCATAGCGAGGAAGGTGCCCTGTTCGGACTGGCGCAGGCCATCCTGGAAGGCGCGCTCCACGTTGTGCGACAGCGTGATGATGGGCAGCGTGCCGCCGCTGTCCAAGTAGGGCTTGATGATGGTGCGGCCCATCTTGGAGCGGATGTATTCCGTCAGCTGGTCGGGGTCCTTGATGCCCGTACCGTAGTCGGTCAGGGTTTCCGCCACGGTCAGGATGTCGCGGACGGAGACGTTTTCGCGCACGAGGTTCTGCAGCACCTTCTGTACTGTGCCAAGGGGCAGCGTGCCGGGCACGAGGTCTTCCACGGCCTTGGGGGCGCGCTTGGACAGGTTGTCCAGAAGGGCCTGCGTCTCCTGCCTGCCGAGGAACTCGTGCAGGTTGCGGCGGAACACTTCCGTCAAATGCGTGGCGATGACGGTGGACGGGTCCACAACGGTGTAGCCCGCGAGCATGGCCTCTTCCTTCTGCTTTTCGGGAATCCACAGCGCGGGCAGGTTGAATGCCGGCTCCTGCGTCTCGATGCCCTGAATCCTGTGCTTGGCGTCGCCGGGGTCCATGGCCAGATAGTGGTCGATCATGATTTCGCCGGTGGCGACCTGATTGCCCTTGATGAGCACGGAGTACTGGCCGGGCTTCAGCTGCAGGTTGTCGCGCAGGTGCAGGGACGGGATAACCACGCCCATGTCCAGTGCGAACTGTCGGCGGATGGAGCGGATGCGCGCCAGCAGGTTGCCGTTCTGGTCCTCGTCCACCAGCGGAATGAGGCCGTAGCCCACTTCCAGCTCCAGTGCGTCGAGGGGCAGAAGGCTCTGGACTTCCTCGGGGGTTTCCAGCTCGCCGGTCTGTGCGGCTGTGCCCTTGCCCTTGGCCGCCGGGCCGCCCGCATCCTCAACAGCCTGATGGAAGCGGCTGGACAGGATGGAGACCACGAACAGCACGCCCGCCAGCAGCAGGAAGGCAAAGGTCGGCATGCCGGGAATCAGGCCGAAGATGACCAGAATGCAGCTGGTCAGCTTGAGCGCGCGGGAGTGGTAGGTCAGCTGGCCGATGAACTCCTCGCCCATCTTGGCTTCCGCCGCCGCGCGGGACACGATGATGCCCGAACTGGTGGAGATGATAAGCGACGGAATGGTGGAGACCAAGCCGTCACCGATGGTCAGCAGGGTATAGGTCTGTGCGGCCTCGCTCCAGCTCATGTCCTGCTGGACCATGCCAATGAAGATGCCGCCGATGATATTGATGATGGTGATGAGGATACCGGCCTTCACGTCACCACTGACGAACTTGCCCGCACCGTCCATGGCGCCGTAGAAGTCGGCTTCCTTTCGCAGGGCGTCGCGGCGCTGGGTGGCTTCTTCCTCGGACAAGAGACCGGCGTTGAGGTCGGCCTCAATGGCCATCTGCTTGCCGGGCAGGGAGTCGAGGGTAAATCGTGCGGCCACCTCGGCAATACGGGTGGTGCCGTCGACGATAACCATCTTGTTCAGCGCAAACAGGATGAGGAAGATGACGATGCCGATCACAAAGTTGCCGCCGACAACGAATTGACCAAACGCTTCAATAACCCGTCCCGCCGCGCTTGGCCCTTGGTCGCCATTGAGCAGGATGAGTCTGGTGGAGGCAACGTTGAGCGCAAGGCGAAGCAGCGTAGCCACGAGCAGAAGCGAGGGGAAGATGGAGAATTCCAGCGGGGATTTCATGAACATGGTGGTGATGAGCACCACAAGGCTGAGCGAGATGGAGCACGTCAACATCATGTCCAGAAAGATCGTGGGCAGCGGGATGAGCATCGTGAACAGAATGACTACGACGCCAAGGGCCAGCAGGACATCACCCTGCTTGGCAAAGCGTTGGTAATCAAGGTTCATGATAGAGGACTGATTCGCCATAAAATTGACATCCTATCTCAAGCGTTTTTCAGGCTAGCGGGGGCGGTTCTTGAATATCTGGGCCAGTATTGAGGCCACTGCCTGGTACATTTCCTCGGGGATGACGTCCCCAACTTCTACTGATTTATACAAAGCCCGTGCCAGCGGCTTGTTTTCGCGGATGGGAATGTTATTTTCCCGGGCGACTTCTTTGATCTTTTCCGCCATGTGGTCCACGCCCTTGGCCAGAACCAGCGGCGCTGGGGCTTCCATGGCGTCGTATTTGAGGGCGATGGCGATGTGCGTGGGGTTGGTGATGACCACGTCCGCCTCCGGCACCTGCTGGAGCATGCGGCTGGCCATGGACTTCATCATCTTCTCGCGCTGCTGCTGTTTGACCAGCGGGTCGCCGTCGGCCTGTTTGCGCTCGTCCTTGACCTCGTGCTTGCTCATCTTGAGGTTCTCTTTGTAATCCCAGAACGTGTACCACGTGTCGGCAATGCCGATGATGAGCATGGGAATAAGGGCGTAGATGCACATCTTGAGGCCGATGGACAGGATGTAGCTGGCCACGCCCTGCGCGTTGGAGAAGAACAGCGGCGCAAGGTGTGTAAGCTCCGTCTTCAGCACGATGTAGGGCGCAATGCCAATGGCCAGCGCCTGCATGATGCTTTTGAAGAGGCGTACCAGCACCTTGGGGTCGGCAAAGATGCGCTTGAGGCCTGAGGCAAGGTTGAACGTCTTCTCAGGCTTGGGAACGAAAACTTTGGTGGTCCACAGACGGCCTACCTGCATGCGCATGGTGGCAAAGGCCACTACGGCGAGGATGGCAAATGTGGGCAGCAGCATGAGGGCAAGGCGCTGCGACATATCCACAAACAGCGAATACACGCTTTGCTCAGTGATCTGAAAGCTTAGCCCTTCGCCGCAGAACCATGTGAAGACGGACATCAGTTCTTTTTCGATGACGTCAATGTAGAAGTACATACCAACAAGGCCAGCCAGAAGGATTGTCGCTTTGCTGAGCTCCTGGCTCTTTGCGACATTGCCTTCTTCTCTGGCCTTGTTTTTTCGTTTTTGTGTCGCCTCTTCTGTTTTACTCGGATCTTTCGCCATTTCGTAACGTCCTGTGTGCTTTGCGCGGCGCGGCTAGCCGGCCATGGTGCGCAGCAGGTGGTGGAACATGGGCCCCATACCGGCGATGAACGTTGAAACGTGCTGCGCCAGATAGGTAAACAGGATGCCGAGGAAGAAGAACCCAACAGCAATCTTGATGGGAAAGCCGAGGATGAGCACGTGCATCTGCGGTGCGGCGCGGCCAATGAGGGCGAGGGCAAGGTCCACCATGAACAGGGCGGCCATGACCGGCGCGGCGATGCGGACGGCAAGGGTAAAGATGCTTCCCGCCAGCTTCATGAGGCCTTCGCCAAGCTCCGGCGTAATAAGCAGGCCCCCGGGCGGGATGATGGCAAAGCTGTCGGCCAGTCCCTGAATCAAATACAGGTGGCCGTTTAGGCTCAGGAAGGTGAGCAGGGTGGTCATGTACAGAAAGTGCGAGGTGATGACCACGGAGCTACCCGTCAGCGGGTCGACGATGTTGATCATGGCAAAGCCCATCTGGAAGCCAATAATCTGGCCGCCCATCTGCACGGCGGCAAACAGAAAGCGCACAACCAGCATCAGCACAAGGCCAATGAGCAGCTCGCCAAAAATCATCAGCGCAATGTCGAAGGGGTGACGCGGAAACATCACGCCCGTAAACGACAGCGCAGGCCACACGGCGTAACTCAGGACAAGGCACAATGCGGCCTTAACCGTCGTCGGCACCGAGTTGCCGCCAAAAAACGGCAGGACAAAGAGAATAAGACTGACCCGGAACAGGGTCAGAAGAAAGCTGAAAAATGTCGCGGGGTCGAAGTTGAAGATGTCCATGCGGCTGGATAAGCAAGACTCGCGCCAGTTTCCGGGCCGCAGTTGAGACGCCGCGTGGTTGCTTATCCGGCGGCGTCAGCCTGCCTTTTCGGGGTGGTATTCGGGCACCAGATGGCCAAGTTTTTGGCGGATTCGCTCCGGATCGCGCGAGTCCGCGGCCTGCCGCAATTCCTCAAGGTGGCGGGTGAGGGTGAGCACGTCGCAGGTTTGGCCCCGCAGGACCATAATCTTGTCATGCTGCGTGGGGACAACGCCTTCATCCTCGGTGATGAGCTCCTCATAGAGCTTTTCTCCGGGGCGCAGGCCGATGTAGCGCAGTTCGATGTCCGTTCCGGGTTCGCGCCCGGACAGGCGGATAAGGTCCGCCGCCATGTCCGCTATGCGCACGGGCCGCCCCATGTTCAGCACAAACAGTTCCCCGCCTTCCCCCATGCTGCCCGCCTGCAGGATAAGCTGGCAGGCTTCCTCAATGGTCATAAAATAGCGCACCACGTCGGGGTGCGTCACCGTAACGGGACCGCCGTGTTCGATTTGCCGCCGGAACAGCGGAATAACCGAGCCGGTGGACCCCAGCACGTTGCCAAAGCGCACCGCCATCATGGCTGTGCCGTTGCCGCAGTGCGCCTGCATGATTTTTTCCGTCACGCGCTTGGACGCACCCATGACGTTGGTGGGGCGTACCGCCTTGTCCGTGCTGACGATGAGCAGGCGCGGCACGCCGCGCTTGACCGCCGTAGACACAAGGGCATTTGTGGCAAGGATGTTGTTGTACACAGCCTGCCACGGGTTGGCCTCCAGAAGCGGCACATGCTTGTACGCCGCCGCGTGGAAGATAACGTCCGGGCTGTGCGCTGTGATGATGTGCTTTACCCACGCCTCGTCGCACAGGCTGCCCAGCAGGGTTTCGTAGTCGTGGAAATTGCGCTCGTGCTCCAGCTCCATCTGGATGGTGTAGAGAGCGTATTCGCTGGCGTCGAGCAGGAGCAGGCGCTTGGGGCCGTAGGTGAGTATTTGGCGGCAGAGCTCGGACCCGATGGAACCGCCCGCACCCGTGACCAGCACGACCTTGCCGCGCAGGTAGCCCGCAATTTTGCGGTCATCCAGCGAGACGGGCTGGCGCCCCAGCAGATCTTTGTAATCGACGTCGCGCAGGTCCTTGATGGAGACGCGCCCGCCCGCGATGTCCGTCAGCGACGGGATGCGGCGGCAGGCGAGGTCCGCGCGCTCGCACAGCGTCATCAGGTGGCGTATCTCTTCGCCCGAGGCATCGGGCAGGGCGATGAGCGCGTCGGTGACGCCAAACTTTTCAATGCGCTTCCACTCCGGCAGGGCGTCTAACCCGCCCACCACGGGCACGCCGTGGATGGAGTGCCCGTGCATGCTCTTGTCGTCGTCAAAGATGGCGACGATGCGCAGGTCCGAAGCGCGGTTGGACTGGCTCTCGCGCAGCAGGGTTTCCCCGGCTTTGCCCGCGCCCAGCAGCACGCAGGTTGTCTGGTCGGGATTCTGTCCCGGACGCGGCAGCAGCACCCGCGACAGGGTCACAAAGCCCGTGCCGTAGACCATGCGGATGCCGATGCGCACTCCGGCCACAAAGGCCATGGTGTATACCCAGTCCAGAATAAAGACCGAGCGCGAGAAGCCTTGGAAATTCCGGAAAAACACGATGTAGGCGAGGAGCAGTACCGTGGACACGGTGGTGGCGCGGGCAATGTCCACAAGCTCCGGCAGGCTGGTGTAGCGCCACATGCCCTTGTAGAGGTCAAAGTACAAAAAGCAGGCGATTTTCAGCGGCACCAGCACGGGCAGAACCGACGTGAACTGCTCCAGATGCACGGCGGGTACGGCGAACTCGAACCGCGTCAGGTACGCAAGGGCGTGCGCCGCAAGCACAAGGGCGGCGTCCAGAAGAATCAGGATGTAGAAGTTGATGGACCGGAGCTGCTGAATCACGGAACCGTCACCTCTCTGGTTGGTGTGGTCGTGTGCTGTCTCTCTTGCGGTGCTTTCGCGCTGTGTCCGTGTATGCGGGCGGCGCCCAGCGCGGCGTGGTGAGGGGGCATCACGCCGCAGAACGCAGGGCTATGCTCCTTGTATATCAGAAAGATGGGAAAGGGTGTTACCGGATTTTCAACTTCTGCGCGCGGATGCGTGCTTCGGCAAGGGCGATGAGTAGGGCCGCGCCGCCAAGGCACCACAGGGAGCCGAATTTCGGCCACATGGTTACAGCGAAGGCGGCCGCAATGCTGACCACGGCGTAGGCAAGGCTGACGCGTCCGTGCGACCATCCCGCATCGCTATGCAGGCGCTGGTACACGTGGGAGCGGTGGGCGCGGAAGATATTCTCCCCCCGCAGCAGGCGGCGGCAGATGGTGTAGGCGGCATCGAGTGTAATGGGCAGGGTGACGGCAATCATGCCCGCGGTGGCGTGCGTGGATGGCGCGTGCAGCAGGGCAAGCGACACCGACCCGCCAAGGAACGTGCTGGCCGCATCGCCCATGAAAATCTTCGCGCGGGGCAGGTTCCACGGCAGAAATCCCACCACCGCCGCGGCAAGCAGAATCCACGCGGGCTGATTCATGCTGACGGCGCAAAAGGTGAAGAACACGGCGCTTGTCCCCGCCACAAGGGCGTCCATGCCGTCCATGAAGTTATAGAAATTGATGAGCGCGGTGACCGCAAGGATGCTCACCGTCCATGCGCCAATGCTCCACATTCCTTCCTGCGGCAGAAGGGGCAGGGACAGTGGCCCGAGGGCGATGCACGCCAGCGTCGCCACAGCGATGTGCACGGGCAGGCGCACTGTGGCGGACAGCCCGCGCGTATCGTCCAGCCAGCCCAGCAGGACCAGTGGAACAAGCATCGCCAGCGACAGGCGCAGAGATTGCGAAGAGAGTTGCCCGCCAAGGGCGGCGTCCATGGTTATGGTGGCGGCGAAGGCAATGATAAATGCCAGTCCGCCGCCGCGCGGGGTTGGTGTGGTGTGGGAGCTTCTGGCGTTGGGGATGTCCACCACGTTGCGGCGCAGGGCCGCGCGCCGAAACCAGCCCGTGAGGGCAAAGGACACAAGGGCGGCAACGGCGCATAGCGCCAGCTTATACGCCATGCCCTGCCCCTCCGGCGCGGGTGGTGTGCGCCGCGTACCATGCGGCGGTGGCCGTCAGCCCTTCCTGCGGTGAGAAGGGCGGCGACCACTGGAAGTCGTTGCAGAATCGTGAAGAGTCAACCGTCAGGGAGCCGATGAGGCGGTCCATGGTCGCGCCCTTGCCCACAATCCGCGCGAGACCCCGGAGCAGGAATGGCGGCATACGCGTCAGGTAGGCGCGCGTATGCAGCGCATCCGCAATGGCGCGGATAAGGTGCGGCGTGGAAAAGGACAGCCCGTCGCTGACAAGGTACGCCGTTCCCGTCCCCTGCGACGGCCCAAGGCTGGCCACAAGCGCGTCGGCAAGGTTATGGACGTAGATAAGGCTGCGCTGGTTGTCCACGGAACCAAAGGGGAACGGGATGCCGCGCTCAATGCCCTTCATCAGCCGTAAAAAGTTTGCCCCAACGCCGGGGCCGTACACCAGCGGCGGGCGCAGGATAATGGCGCTGAGTTTCGTCCCCTGCGCCGTGTTCATCAGGAGCATTTCGCCGTCGTGCTTGGAGCGGGCGTAAGCGTCCTGCGGGTTTGGCTGGTCATTGTCCGTTAAGACGCGCGGGCCGCCCTCACCTAGTACCTTCACCGTGCTCATGAAGGTCATCCGGCGCACTCCATGCTCCGCCGCCTGCGCCGCCAGTTGTCCTGTGCCGCTGGCATTCACCCGCGCAAAGGCCGCTTCCGCCGCGTCGCCGCTTTCGTCCATTTTATGCACGCGCGCGGCAAGGTGGATGACGGCGTCCGCACCCGTCAGGGCGGCGCTCCAGTCCGTTTCCGGACCAACATCCGGCACTTCGGTCTGCTCGTATTTGTCAGCGGGCGCCGTTGGCGCAACAGGCGGCAGTGGGCGCCGGACGATGCCGCGCACCCGGTATCCGGCGTCCAGCAGGCGGCCCACCGTGGCGCGGCCAATGAACCCGTTGGCTCCCGTAATGCAGACCAGTCCGCGCGGCGCCGGGGTCATGCCACGCTCCGTTCGTGCTCGCCTGCGAGCATTTCTTCATACAGCGCCAGTGTGCGACGTGTGACGGCCTCCACGGAAAATCCATCAAGCACACGCTCGCGCCCCGCCAGCCCCATCTGTTCGCGCAGGCGTTTGGACGTCACAAGCCGGACCAGCGCGTCAGCCAGCGATTCCACATCGTGCGGCGGCACAAGGAAGCCATTCACATTGTGGTGGACAATATCCCGGCACCCCGGCGCATCCGTCGTCACGATGGGCCGCGCGGCAGAGGCGGCCTCCAGCAGCGACAGCGGCACGCCCTCGCGGTATGTCGTCGGCAAGCAGGCGATGTGGGACTGGGCAAGCAGGGCAGGCATATCCTCCACGTAGCCCTGCCACTCAATATCCGGCTGGCTGGCCCATTCCCGCAGAGTGTGTTGCGAAATGGACGCGGGGTTGTCCTCGTCAGGACGCCCCGCCAGCACAATGCGAAACGGTAATTTCAGTAGCCGCAGCAACCGCGCTGCCTTCACAAGTTCACCCGCGCCCTTGTCCCACAGCATGCGCGCCGCAAACAGAATAACAGGAGCTCCGTCAGGCTCCGGCGTCGGCGCAAAGCGCGAGGTGTCCACGCCAGACCCCGGGATAAGCGTCGCCTGCTCCTCCCGCGCAAGTCCCTCCGCAATAAAGAGGCCCATGTCGTCAGGATTTTGGAAAATGACGCGCGTTCCGGCCGGGTGCAGGCTAGTGCGCAGCCAGCGCGACACGCACAGGCGCAGCGCGCTTCGCTTCAGCCCGCCGCGCGTGAACACGTATCCAAGGCCGGTCACAGCATTCACCACATGCCGCACCCCGGCGCGCTGGGCGGCAGCGGACCCCAGAAGGATGGGCTTTAAGGCCACGTGGTGCACTAGCGTCGGATTGATTTCGCGGTACAGCGCTGTCAGCGCGCGGATGGCCGTCAGCTGGCGCAGGGGGTTGGTGCTGCGCCGGTGGAGCGACAGCGGGTGGTACGTGAAGCCGGCCTCGCGGATGGCATCCACATGCGCGCCCGGGGCGGCAATGACATGCACGTCATACCCAGCCGCCTGCGCGGCGCGGGCAAGTGGGGCGCGGTGTTTCCAGAAATACCAGTCTTCCGTGACAAGGTAGGCAATGCTCGGATGCTTCACTGGCGCGTGCTCCCGGTTGCGTCGTGTCGACCAGCGTGATGCATGGAAGGGGGTTTCTTCTTCATACGGTGAATCACACGCCACGGCAAGGGGGCGTCCAGATTTCCAGTGCAAGACCAACCACTTCAGTAGCCCTCAGCCCCCACCTTCCTCCTCCCCTGTTGGGATTTTTAAGCAATCGTATTGGCAATCAAGCGTTAAGTGCAGGATCCCAAGGTTTTCCCG
>NZ_JBUDSW010000083.1:0-13598 GCF_054921475.1 Desulfobaculum sp.
ATGGTGCCGGGCGGCCTTGTCTGTCCTTGGGGGGAAGAGTGGGGGAATTAGGATGCGTTGCAGGACCGGGGGGGCGGCGGAGCGTCCAGCGGCTCCAGCACGTCGCCAAGGGTGCTGCCAAGGATTTTCCCCGGCCACTTGTAGAAACAGTAGCCGTCCTCTTCAATGGTTTGCTCTATGCGGTGCTGCCCGCCCTTGGCAAAGGGCAGGTGCGAGGCATTGATGGAGCCTTTGGAGAGCGTCAGCGGCCCGAAGAGGTACAAAATGTTAAAGGGGACGATTTTTTCGGGCACGTCTCCCTTGCGGACGACGAGGTAGACCTTTGGAAAATGTTCACCGCTGTAGGTCTTGTAAAGCGTCATACGCTTTGGTTCTCCCTTGCGGTCCCCCATATGGCCCCGAGACGGTGGCGGTCGAGGGGTGGCCGTCTTTCACGCGTGTGATGAGATATACGAAATACGGCTTGGTGCTACACATCACGCATGGTTTGCTTGATTTGTATCCCTACGTGTGAAGATAGACCAAAAGTCGCGTCGAGGCAACGGGTTGATGGGATGGAATTGGGTAAATCTGCGGGAAGGGCCGTGGGTGAAGGGAATATTTTTGCTGATAAAAAACGCGCCCCAAGCCATGTGGCCGGGGCGCGCGTGAGGTCCGTTATGATTTGGGGCAGGCAAAGCCGTAGGGGCACCAGTCGCAGTGCCGCCCGGGCCGCGCCTCGAAGCGCTCGCACGCGCTCATGTGGCGCAGCAGAAAGCGCACCGCCGTTGGCGTGAGGTCCGTGATGACGGCCTCTCGCATTTCGTCGTCGGCCTTTTTGGCGTTGAAGAGCGGGTTTTCCGCGCCTTGCGAGCGCAGTTCCACCCACGCGGCATTGGCGGGGAGGGTGCCCGTGGTTTTGGCGTAAATGGCGCAGTAGAGCGGCAACTGGATGCTGGGCAGGCGGTCTGCAAGGTGTGGCAGAGGGGAGTCGTCGCCCGGTTCCCATGTGGCGACACGGTCCCACAGCTCGTCGTCCGTCCACAGGCCGTGGGCGGGCACGCCCATGCCGCCGGTCTTGTAGTCAAGGATGAGCACGTCGCCGTCGCGCTCGTCCACGCGGTCAAAGACGCCGTTGATGAGGACGGAGGTCTCGTCCACCTCAAACGGCGTTTCAAAGCGGTCCTCCAGCTTGAGGATGGTGGTCATGCCCTGCCCGGCAAGGAAGCGCCGCAGGCGTTCGCGCCCGGTGCTTTCAAGGGCGGTGCGCATGTCCCACGGCATCTGCGAGAAGAAGGCCGACGCATGCAGCTGCTCTGAGAACAGGTCCATCAGCTCTTTGGCGGGCAGGGCGCCGATGTCCGTCGGCGTTCCGACATAGGGCGTCAAAAAGCTCTGGAGGACGCCGTGCACAAGGGTGCCAAGCTCCGCCGGGTCGCCGTCCTCGCTGACCTCGTCCACAGGGCGCAGGGGCGTGAGCACCTGATAAAAGAAGCGCACCGGGCACCGCAGATAGGCGTCCAGCCGCGAGGCGGAGATGGACTTGGTGGCCAGCATGCGCTCCAGCGCGTCCTGAATGGTGGCGGTCTTTTCAATGGCATGCTCCGCTGTGGGGATGCCGCGCACAGGGAAGGAGACGGTCTCCAGCGGCGGAGCGCCACTTTCGATGCGGTGGCCGCGTTTTTTTTTCCTCCTGCCACAGCAGTTCCTCCACAAAGCGGCTACGTACGCTTTTGCCGCCAAGGGGACCTGCGCCGTCGGAGCCGCTTTGGTAGTAGATGCGTACGCTCTTTGCTCCGGCGATGAGGCGGTGGAAGTTGTGCGCGGAAACAAGGCTCCGGTGGCGGCCGTCCGGCAGGTTCAGTTCACGCCGCAGCGGGTCCGGCAACAGCGGATCGTAGGCGGGCGCGCCGGGGAGCTTGTCATCCGTGGCGTCCACGATGTGCACGGTGGAGAATTTCAGCAGGCGCGATTCCAGCATGCCCAGCACCTGAAGGCCCGTGAGCGGCTCCGCCTCAAAGGGGACGCGCTCGCGCCGGATGAGCTGGCGCAGGATGGAGAAGAGGACGCTGCGCGAGGTTGGGTCGTGACTGATGGCGCAGTCCGTCAGGTCCGGGATGGTGCTTTTGACAAGGCGGAACAGGCACTCCGCGTCAATGGGGAAGCGGTGCCATGGGCCTGCGCCGTCTTCGGGCACCAGTACAGCGGCCACGCCGAGCAGGGCGTCGCCAAGGCCCGCAAGGTCGCGCACGTGTTCAAAACGCGTCAGGCAGGCGGTGAGCACGTCGCGCAGGCAGGCAAGCTGCACGTCCTTGAAGTGTTGGTCCGCGTCCTCGGGCCACGCGTCCGGCTCCGGCGCCCAGTCCAGCGGGTCCAGAAAGGTGCCGCCCGAACGGATGGATTTTTCAAAGTGCCGCAGAATGCCGCGCATGGGCGCGGTGTCCCCCGGCTCCAGCATTTTGAGGTCCGGATGCCGCAGCAGCGCGACAACCTCGCGCCAGTAGTAGCGGCCCGGCCCCTGCGAGGTCTCCTGCAGGCGCAGGATGATTTCCACAAGGCGGTGCACGCTGGAATGCGACAGCGGGTAGCCCATGGAGACGTTCACGTCCTTGACGGGCAGATGGTGGAGCACGGGCATCAGCGAGGCGGTGTCCGGAATGACCACGGCGGTGTCGCGCGGCTGTGCGCCGGTGAGGGTGTCCTCAAGGGCGCTCAGCTGCGAGTGCAGGTCAAAGCCCTCTACAAAGGACAGTTCCGGCTCTGCGATGGGCGCGGCGGAGTCCCGGCATTCGGGGATGGCGCCCCAGCGTTCCAGCCAGCGCTGATGCTCGCTGCACGTCCAGTGGGCTTGGTCAGGAAAGGTTGCCAGTTGCGGGTCCGTGTGCAGGACCATGTCGGCCCCCGCATGCTCCCACATGGCGCGAAAGAGGGCGTCCTCGGTGCCTGTGGTGGCGTAGAAGCCTGCAAGGATGATGGTTTTGCCGTCCATGAGCCGCGCCGCCTCTTCGCCGTGCTGGGCCACATAGCGGGCGTCGCGGCCCGGCGTGGTCCAGCCGCGCTCGGTCAGGCGGGCGTCATAGGCCTCGTGAATGCGGGCCAGGTGCTCCAGCAGGGCGGCGGCCATGGGCTGCACTTCCGTAGAGAGGTGCAGCAGATTGCGCGGCGTGCGGGAGTGGCGGAACAGCTCCTCCAGCAGTTCAGCGAGGCGCGCGCCCCACGGGAAGAAGCGCTCGCGCTCCACGGGCAGTTCGCCAAGCAGGCCGCCCTCGGTCTGGCGCAGTTCGGCCACCACGTCATAGAGCAGGCCCGCCCGGTCAAGCAGGTTCACCGTGCGCAGGGGGCTGGGGTCCAGCTGGTGGCGCAGGTCCGTTATCCAGTCGTTCACGGATAGGGCCTCGGGCAGAAAGAGCGGCTTGGGCAGGCTCTCGTCGGCGCAGAGCAGTTCCACAAGGTGGCGGCGCGGGCGCTGGTGGGGAAAGACCACCACGGCGCCGCGCATGTCGCCGCCGGTACGCTCCACAAGAATATCGCGCAGGGCGGGGATGAAATCCTGCCGCCAGTCAACAAGGATTACTCGGGACATGCGGCGTCCTTGGCGGTGAACGTCTCTTCATTCATGACGGTGATGCCCTCGGCCTTGCACAGGGCCGCAAAAATACCGTCACCGGGGATGAGTGTGCCGGAGAAGGTGCCGTCGTAAATGCGGCCCGCCCCGCAGGAGGGGGAGCGCATCTTGAGGACGGCGGTGCGGCATCCGGCAAGGCGGGCAAGGCGCAGGGCCTCGCGCGCGCCGTGGGCGAACTGATCTGTGACGTCCTCGCCGCCGTCGGTCACCACGCGTCCGTCGCGGCGCTCCGAGCAGGGGCGCGGGGTGGGCAGGCCGCCCAACTGTTCCGGGCAGACGGGGATGGCGCGGCCCTGACGCACCAGTTCCACCACCGCGTCGCAGGCATTGTCCTTGCCGTCGTAGCGGGTGGCGCACCCGGCAAGGCAGGCGCTGACGATGAAGATTTCAGTATCAGGCATTGTTCGGCTCCTGACGACGCGGGCTGACGTCGACGGTGATTTTGCGGTCCAGATAAATGATGGTGCCGTGGTGCGGCGCGGGCAGGGCGTCCATGGCCGCCACAAGGCGCAGATAGCGGCGGACCTGTTCCTCGTGCGCAGGGTCTGGCGCGCCGGTTTTGTATTCCACAACGTGGGTGCCCCCGTCGCCTGTGACCAAGAGGTCCGGGCGGTGCTCGTTGCCCTCGGCGTCGAGGATGGGGCATTCGGGCGCGCCATGCTCGCGCCAGCTGAGGAAGCCGGGCACGGTGACCACCCAGCGCAGGATGTCTTCGGCCTCTGCGGTGATGGCGGTGCGGGCGTCACTCCCCACGGGCAGGATGTCCGCATGCGTTGCCACGGCGCTTTCGGCGGCGCGGCGGATGGCGGCGTCCATGTCGTCTTCAACGCGCAGGCGGTCGAGGGCGGTATGCATGAGGGTGCCGCGTGCGCGCTCGTCCCATGTGCGCCCGGCCAGCAGCTCATCGTGCGAGAGGTCGTCCTCAAAGTGGCGGTGAATCTTGAGGCGCGGCAGCCACGCCATGGGGCGCGCCGGGGTCTCGGCGGTGTGGCGGTCCTCGGCGGACAAGGGCGCGATGTCGCCGCCTTCGGGCTGGGACCCGGCAAGAGTGTCCGGCAGGGGCGCGTCCGGGATGCGTGGCCGCACGCCGTGTTCGCGGAATTCCGCATCATCCGCCGTTTGCCACAGGTCCGCGCCGACGAGGGCGTCCACGCCCTTCACAAAGGGGTAGCCCTGAAAGCGCTTGGTGGACGTGAGCAGGCAGTAGAGTTCCTCCACCGGGCGCGTCCACGCCACGTACAGCAGGTTGAGTTGCTCCTGCATGACCTTGGCGGTGTGGTTCCAGTACAGGTCGTCCAACTCTTTGCGCAGGTGGACCAGCAGGCGGGTGGCGCCTTGCTCCACGGCCACAAGCTCGTTGCGCGGGTCCGCGTTCCAGTGGTGGAAGGGCACCACGCAGACGGGAAATTCCAGCCCCTTGGACTGGTGGATGGTCATCACGCGCACGGCGTCAATGCTCTCCGGGAGGGGCACTTTTTCCTCGCCGCCGGACTGCGTCCAGTATTCAAGGAAGGCGGACAGGGACTGCCTGCCGGATTCCTCGGCGGCGTGGACCACTTCCATAAACCGGCGCACGAACAGCTCGTCCTGCGGGTGGCGCTCGATGATGTGAAAGTGCGCGGCCACTTCGCGGACCATGTCGTAGGGGCTCATCAGCCCGGCCTGCTGCTGGAAGGGCGCAATGTGCCTGTCCCATGCCTCGGGAAAAGCCTCGCGGAAGCGCGGGAACAGCGGGCCGCGCTCGCAGGTGGCCAGCCAGTCCGTCAGGGTGTCGATATCCATCCCCGTGTGACGCAGGAAGATTTCATGCCCGGAGACGAACTCCCACAGGGCAAGGTCGTCAAAGGGATAGTCGAGAAAGGTCATCAGTGCGGCAAGCTGGCGGATGATGGGGTGCTCGGCAAGGCTGAGGCTGTTTTCGGTAATGACCGGAACGCCCCATTCAATGAGCCAGCGCGACACTTCCGACGCCTCGGCGTTGGAGCGTACCAGCACCGCCACGTCGGAGCACGGACGGCGGCGCAGCAGGTCGCCAAGAAACATGTCGTGCAGGCGGTCGCGCACGGCCTCGAAAAGTTCGGCCTTGTCGTCGCGGAAGACGCGCTCAAGGCGCACATAGCCGCCAGAGCCGGCCTTGGGCGGGGCCACCTCCTGCGCGGTGCCGGTAAAGGCCGTGACAAGGTTTTCCGCAAAGGCCTCACGCGCGTGCTTGGGCGCGCCGTCCTGCATGGCGTTTGCCACAACGCGCGCCGTGGCAGGGTCCGCCAGCCGCTCAAAGACCTGATTGTTAAAGTCGACAATGACTTCACTGCTGCGCCAGTTGCGGGGCAGGGTGGCGCGGGTGGCCTCCACCATGGCCGAGAGCTCTTCGTCCTCTGGAATTTCGTCAAACAGGCGGGCGTCGCCGCCGCGCCAGCCGTAGATGGCCTGCTTCACGTCGCCCACAAAGAACATGCCGCCGCCCTTGGCGACGCATTCCGCCGTCAGTGGGCGCAGCGCCAGCCATTGGTCGCGGCCCGTGTCCTGAAATTCGTCAATGAGCATGTACATAAGCCGGGTGCCCATGCGGCAGTAGGCATCGGGCACGCCCGTTGCGTCGTCCAGCAGGCGGTGGGCAATGGCGGGGCACTGCCCATTGAGGAGCACGCCGGAGTCTTCCTCCAGCTTTTTCAGCCCATCCAGCAGGCGGTCCGCCAAGGGGATGAAGGGCGCAAGGTTGCGCGCGCTCTCGAAGACCGGGCGCAGGTCCTTATAGACCGTCCATGCGGTTTGCAGCGCGGCAAAGGCGTCCTCCGCGGCGTCCGGCACGCTGTTCTTGGCGGCTTTTTTGACGCAGTCCGCAAGGCAGTCCTTTTGGATATAGGTGGACTTGGGGACATCGCCGCGTTCCGTGTGGGCGACGCATTTGTCCAGAAATTTGGCAAAGTTGGCCAGCACGTCCACGTTGTGCTCCGCAATGACGTCCTGCATGGAGCGGGCGGCATCTGTGAAGCGTTGGCGGTGGGTCACGACCACATCGTGCAGGATGCGCGGGTCCGTCTGGAAGGGCGCGGGGTCGCCAAGGCGGTAGCGCAGCACGGCGGTGAGGCGCTCGCGGAAGCTCTGGCACAGGTTGAAGCCGGGCTTATTCTCCATATGGAGCATGGCGCTCAGGGCTTCGCGGATCATTTGCTGTTCATCCTCGCCGCCATCCTCGGCGCGGGCGGTGAGGCCGTCGAACAGTTCCGCAAAGACCTCGTCCACGTCGAAGATAACGTCAAAGTCCGGCGCAACGCCGATTTCCAGCGCGAAGATGCGCATGAACATATTCAGCAGGCTGTCGATGGTGCGGATGTTCAGCTGGTGGTAGTGGCGCAGGATGCGGGTCAGCCACAGTGCGGCTTCGCCCTTGCTCCATTCCCCCGCAGGGCCGCCCGTTTCGCCGAGGGCGCGGTCCTTGAGGGAGGAGACCACGCGTTCCTTCATTTCCGCGGCGGCCTTGTTGGTGAAGGTGACGGCCATGATTTCGGACCAGCCGTATCCTTCGCCGGGGACAGCGCCGCATGCGGCGGGCACGCCGTCGCTGGCCTGCTGGAGCAGGCGCAGAAAGCGCGAGGTGAGTTCAAACGTCTTGCCGGAACCGGCGGAAGCCTTGACTTGTACGAGCATAGCGTCTTTGCGGATGCGGGTTGTGGGTGCGTCCGGGCGTTAGTCCGGAAGGGGCGCTTCGGCGCGTCTGCCGTCGAGGATGATGAGGATGACGGCGCCAAGGATGAGCGCGCTTCCCATATATCCCATAACGCTGAAACTTTCATCCCACCACACAAAGGCGATGGACGAGGCGACAACAGGCTCAATGGTGGCGGCAATGGACGCCCGCGTGGCCTCCAAATGCTTCAGCCCGGCATAATAAAAGGAGTAGGCAAGGTAGGTGGACAGGATGCACACCGCAAAAATGGCCGCCCATGCGCCGGGGGTTTTGTCGTGAAACTCCACCATGGGGAACAGCACCAGCGCGCCAACAGGCAGGCCGTAGAAGAACAGCTGCGGCGTGGTATAGCGCGGCATGAGGCGCTTTCCGAAAATAAAATACATGGCGTAGGTCATGCCCGAGGCGATGCCAAAGACAATGGCGGTGACGGACAGCGTGGCCGCGTCCGCGCCGGAGAAGACGCCGCTCACGCCGGCCACGCCCACAAGGGTGGCAACCACGGCGGCGACCTTGGCGGGCGTCATTGTTTCGCCCAGCACCAGCCACGCCATGATGGCGACCCATGCCGGTGCGGTGTACATCAGCACGCAGGCCATGGCCGCGCCGCCAGCCTCAATAGCCAGCTGATACACGCCATAGAACGCCGCAACGCAGATCAGGCCAAAGGACAGCACAGCCATCCTGTCGCCACGGTCAATGCGCAGGCTTCTGCCGCGCAGGGCTTGGAAGGCGAAGGGAACAAACGGGATGGCGCAGCGCCAGAAGGCGATTTCCAGCGGCTGGACGCCATAGGAGAATGCATATTTGGCCAGCGGGCCGGTAATGCCCCACAGCGTGGCGGCGATGATGACGTAGAGGTAGCCTTTCGCGGTCATTGGTCTTTTCCGGGCGTAGAGGTTCACAAGGTGCGGTCATCCGTATGCGTTGGCAAACGGGGAACCATGCCTTTGAAGCCGGAGAAAAGCAACCGGGAAGACGCCCGGCGCGATAGGGAAAAATGGGGTGCGCCAGACGGCGCGGTTGGATGGAAAAGCCGGGGCGGTGAGGACTATTCTTCGATGCGCTTTTTGCCGCCAAAGATGGAGTCGAGGCCCTTGCCTATGCCTTTGCCTATGCCCTGAATAACGTCCTTGCCGATGTCGAGGGTGCCCTTGCCCACATCACCGCCGATGTCGAGGGCCTTTTTGCCTACATCCAGCGGGCTGGAGACAAGGTTTTTAAGGAACGCCGTCTTGTTGAGGGAGAAGGACGGGTCCGTGACCGGGCCGCTGATGCTAAAGGGCACACTGGGCAGGGCGGAGATGCTTATGGCGGTGTTATAGTCCACCCAGTTGCGCGACAGGTCCAGCGTGCCATTGCCCACGCCCTTGAGGTGTGGGGCGGTGAGCACGGTGTCGTTGGTGGAGACCAGTCCGTCGCGGACCTTGAGGCTGGCGCTGAGGCTCTGGAAGGGCTGCTGTTTTTCGATGTTTTTTTTGGTGCGGTTTTGCGGGTCGTGCTGCGCGGCTGCGGCCCGCACCGGCTCCGGAATAATCTGGAAGCCCTTGAACACGCCGTCGCGCAGGGTGACTGCCGCCACGCCGTCGAGGGTGCGGCTGAGGGTGGACCAGCTTTCCCCCGTGCCGGAAACATCAAGGCTGGCGGTGGTGGTCCCCGTCACGTAGTCCTTGCCCGCGAACTCCGTGAGCACGGAACCAAGGTTCAGCCCGTCCACGTTGGCCTTGAGGGAGGACGTGGTGGTGTCCGTGCGCATGTCCGTGGTGAAGGCCGTTTGCAGGCGGCCACCAAAGGCCCCGGCGGAGAACGGATTGATGCGGATGAGGCCGTCAAGGGCCTGCACCTTCACCTGCACGTCGTTGAAGCGCAGCTTATGTACCTTAAGGGTGCCGACCTTGAGGGAGCCGTCCACCTTGAGGGAGCGTAGGAAGGCTTTGTCGATGCCAGCGCCGTCGCCCTCGGCAGAGGTCGCGTTTTTCCCGCCGGTGGACGCTTTGCCCTCGCCGTCCTCTTCCTGAGCCGGGGGCAGGTAGCGGTTCACATCCAGCGCGTCCGCCACAAGGTTGAATGCCACGTCCGGCGTGTCAAAATCCCTGACGCGGGCAGAGCCGGACAGGGACGTGTCGTCCAGCACAAGGTCCAGCCTTGGCACATTCACCGACGTTGGCGTTACCGAGGCGGTGATGTCCAGCTTGGCGCTTTGCAGCGTGGTGGGGTCTGCGGTCTCTGGCTCCGGTAGGTCCAGCGTGCGCAGAACCTGACGCGGGTTGAACTGCTTGAAGGACAGGTCCGTGTCCACCTGCGGCGTGGCGTCAAAGTGCTTGATGTCCACCTTGCCCGTCACGTCCAGCCCCGCGGCCTTGAGCGCCAGCTGTTCAATGGAAATGTTGCCCTTGTTCAGGTCAATCATGATGTCGGCGGAGACGGCGGCGTCGATTTCCTCGCCGGGGATGTCCTCTCCCGCTACGGCCAGATTGAGCGAAGCGTTCTTGAGCGTATGCCGGGTGAAGTCCGGCGAGACCTCGGCCTGCGCCGCAAGGCGGATGTCGCCGCTGAGGGCGGGCTTGTTCGCCGCCGCCGTGGTGGCAAAGGTAAAGTCAAAGGGACGCCCCGGCGCAAGGGGACCGGTGCTGAATTGCAGACTGCTCAGGCGGTAGCTGTCGCCGGTTGAGGCATCGTCCCATGCGATGCGCGCGTTACTCAGAGACACACTGCCAACGGCAAGGGAGGACACGGGAAGCGCCGGGCCGCCCGCATCCGTCTGCGGGGCGGGGCTTGCTGGCGTAGCGGGCGTGGGCGCCGCACTCTTGGCCTGAAGGTCCGCCCAGTTGGTTGCGCCCTTGGCGTCGCGCGCAAGGTGCAGGGACAGGCCGTCAACGTTCACGTGTTTGACGTGGACGTCCTTGCTCAAAAGCGGCAGCAGCTTCACCTGAATGGACGTATGTGCGGCCTCGGCAAAGGGGGCTTCCCCAAAGCCCTGCGCGTTGGACAGTGCAACAGGGCCAAGCTCCACCCCAAGCCACGGGAACACGGACAGGCCAATATCACCATTGAAAGTGAGGGTCCTGCCGGTGTGCTTGTGGACAAGGTCGGCAATCTCGTCCTTGTAGTCGTTGGGATTCAGATAAATGGGGGCCAGCACGGTTGCCAGGGCGACGAGCGTAACGAGCACCGCCCCGATAAGGCCGAAAATGATAAAGGTCTTCTTCATGATTAAGCCTCACTGCCGGAGGAAGTTGTGCCGGAGATGCGCATGGGCGTGTGAGCAACGGGGAGAGGGCAAGGCGCCGCCGACAAACCGGCGCAAGAAGCCAGCGCGCGTGCGCGTGGCATCACTCCAAGGAGACCTCGACGGTGAAGTCCCCTTGATCCGTGGAAAAGGGGATGGCGAGGATAGGTTCCTTGGAAATGTGGGTGATGGTGTGATTTGTGCCCATGATGACCGTGGGGATGCCGCCTTCAAACGTCATGCCCACTTCGGCAAGGCCCTTGCGCGCCTGACCGGAAATCATATTGGTGATTTCGCCCACAGCGTCGCGGATGTCCTGCCCCATTTCGGTGATGGGTTCACCCAGCATATTGCTGACGATGGTCAGAATGCTTTTTTCCGTAAAGGTGACGGAGATGGTGCCGTTGCGCTCACCGGACATGCTGATGACGCCGGTGACGTCTCCCATGGCGACCGTGTCGCGCTTGATGTAGGGCTGGCCGGATTTAACCTCGATCATAGCCATGGTCGAGATGACGCTTTTTACTGCGGCCAGGAACGGTTTAACTATTCTCACATCGTCCTGGATGCTCATGTGCTGTTTCCTTGCTCGGTTGTGGGAATGATTGGGAGTCCATTAAATGTACCAGCCATGCGTGGTGGAATCAATGACCAGAGCGTTTCTGGTGCGGCTTTATCGCGCGCATGGCAGTGGTAGGGGCAAATGCGCCGCCCGTCGCTATTTGGCGTGGAACAGGGTTCGTGCCAAGGCCCTGATGCTGGCCGGAACCGATGACCACGTGGCCACCATGCAGGGGATGTCCGTCTCTGCAAGCACCGCGTGGGGCATGTCCAGCGCAGCGGCAACGACGGGCGCCTGCGCACCCGCCTTTTGCACAAGGGCGCGGAGAAAGGCAACCTGTTTCGGGGCCTTCCCCGTCTTGCCAATGAGTACAATGATGGGGCGCTCGCCTGCCCGCGCCGCCACTGTGGCGGCATCCTGCTCCGCCGGGTGCGCGGGGATGCGGATAAGGCATGTGCCGCTTGGAAAGGCCGTTAGGATATCGTCAGCCGTGGCGACGCCCTTGGGAAGGACCACCACCGGCGCGGAGCTTTTGGGCAGGGGCAGCAGGTTTTGCGTGTCCCGCAGGATGCGGGTTCCGGCCAGAGCAATGGCGTCTGCGGCGCGGCGGCTGCCCAGCGTACCAACACGGCGCGCCGCGGCCTTGGCATCCACCAGCCGTGGCTGCAACGCGCCAAGCTGCGCCTTGACGTGCAGGATGCGGCGTACGGATGCGTCCAGCCGCTGCCGCGAGATATCACCCCGGCGCGCGGCGCGCAGGACGGTGTCCATGGCGTCCAGCGCCTCCTGAGGTGAGTGCCCCTTGTCCGCGCCAAAGAGCAACAAATCCGCCCCAGCCTGAAAGGCCTGAAGCGCAGCTTCGTCCGCACCAAAGGTGTTGGCAATGGCCCCCATACCGAGGGAGTCGGTCACAACAAGGCCCGCAAAGCCCAGCTGCCCACGCAGGACGTCCGTCAGCACCCGGCGCGAGAGAGTGGCCGGAACATCCGGGTTCGGCTCAAGGGCGGGAACGGCAACATGCGCGGTCATGATGGCCGGTGCCGCCTGGGCAAGCTCCCGAAATGGGGCCAGTTCCACGGCGTCCAGCCGCTTGCGAGGATGCGCCACGCGGGGCAAGTGCAGGTGGGAGTCAAATCCCGTATCCCCATGCCCCGGAAAATGTTTTAGCACCGGCAGAACACCGTGTTCCATCGTCGCCTCCATGGCCGCGCGGGCCATGGCCGTCACCTGCGACGGCGTGCCGCCAAAGGAGCGCACCCCAATAATGGGATTATCCGGATTGGAATTGACATCCGCGTCCGGTGCAAAGGTGACATTAATCCCCACCGCGCGCATTTCCTGCGCCATGATGCTTGCCGCGCGCGCCGCATGGTCCGGCGAGCCGCTGGCCCCAATAGCCGCCGCGGACGGCAACACGGTGAAGCCGTTCTTCAGCCGCACCACGGGGCCGCCTTCCTGATCAATACCAATCAGGAGGCCGACGCCCGCACCTGACTCCGCCGCCATACGCTGCGCCGCATTGGTCAGCCGGGCAACCTCCGTCGGCGTGCCAACATTGTCCGTAATATCATACAGAATAATGCCGCCAGCGTGGCGGCGGGTGATGGCTTCACGCAGCAGCGGCGCATTCTCGCGCCCCTCGAACCACACCATGAACAGCTGGCCCACCTTTTCCTCAAGGCTCATGTGGGACAGCGTGGCGTCCACAGTGGACTGCGCCGCGGCGTGCCCTACGGTGGGCGGCCAGAAAAGGACAGCACACAGGATGAATGTCAGGAAAAATCGTTGCATGCGCCAACAATCTGGAAAAGCACAGGGTTCGTCAACCCCCTTTGGCGCATTCTCGCAACGTCGGTTTAGGGACTGTTAATCCCGCTTCATGGCCCAATATTGCTGTACAATGCCAACGCGCAGCATGCATATTACGCCTCATTGCGCGTGTACTGGCTCTGCTATGCGCGAGCAGGTGGACGGTAAAACAAAATCTCCTAATGCGCTGGTATGCTTTTGGATTGCTTGAATAAGTATTGTGTTTTCTTTTTGTGGGGGTATAGTGGAGGCGTCCCCCGGTGGTGCTCGGAGGTGAACCATGGAATACAAGGAATCCGATCTGCCCGTTGAGATTCATCACGGGGAGATACTGACCTTAGACGACGGGACGGCCTTGCGCTTCGAAAGCAACGGCGAAGCCAAGGATGTCTTCCTAGGCGATGCCTGGTCCCCAACCGTGCAACTGTTTCCCGCCAACGAACATACGTTCGAGGCCGGAGGCAAAACCTTCAAGCTGACCGCCCTGTGCGCAGACGCGCTTAAGGTCGAAAAAGCCTAGCGCCCTGAACTCTTTACCTCCCGGGGGAAGAGTGAAGGCCCGCCGCACCGCGGCGGGCCTTTTTTTGGGTGCCATGTGATGGCCGGGTCGTTACGCCGTGAGTCGAGAGGGGGCCTCCGGCGGCTTAAGGGCCGTGGGCCCTTACGAATCCCAAGGTTTTCGGGCTGGAAGCCAGCCCGAAAAAAG
>NZ_JBUDSW010000084.1:0-13546 GCF_054921475.1 Desulfobaculum sp.
CGCCTTGGTTTTCTTTCCCTCTTCGACTGCTTAGAGGCCGTTTTGGTAATGGGCTCCCCATGCGTGAAACGTGTCTGTTGAGGCCTCTAGGTGGGCACCACTGCGTGCTGGAAGGGCCTGCAAGAAAGGGGGTTCTGGTGGTGTTGGGTGTTACTCTCGTAGGTGTGGTTTGGGCGAGAGGGTGTGCCGTGTGAAGGCGATTTTTCGCGTTTGGATTGGTACACCGCGTAGGGCGAAAGATACGCATTCAAAGTGTGGTATTCCCCGCGTTACAGTGGCGTGAGGTCTCACGCCACTGTAACACTTTGGGTCAGACGTTACATTGGCTTTTCTCTGCGCATGCAAGGGTATAATGAGTATGTTTTTGAGTATCTAATCCGTGTTATGCGTTTTGAAAAATCAACGGCTAGCAAACGCTTGCAAATGCAATCAGGTGCAAGCACCTGCAAGCAGTTACTAGCATTTGCTTGCATTTATTTTGCAATCACCTGCAATCAAGTGCTTGCAGGTGATTGCTCTTGCAAGCAAATGGCCAGATGTTTTGAAGAGCGACCATGCTTAAGCCTCTTGAGGGGGGGGACGGCCCAAAGGCTGAATGCTCACCCAGATAGCTTGCGGTAAGCCCTTGGCATCTCCCTTGAGTTCTCTTTTGGCTGGTTCCCGTCCAAAAAACGCCCCCGCATGGATGTCCATGCGGGGGCGTCGTACGTCCGGTGGCCTTGGGTGACCGTGGCCGGGCGTTTGGCGGTTATTTTGCGGGGCTTTCGGACTGGGTCTCGGGGGCGGAGTTGCCGAAGAAGACCGGGATGTCCGTGCTGCCGAGGATGTTGTTGCGCAGCTGCGCCTCGGGGAGCTTGGCCCATTCGGATTTGTTGGAGAAGTAGAAGAACAGGCCGAGGGCGATCCAGATCACGAGGCACCAGCGGGAAGCCACGCCGATGTAGGCGGGGGATCCGGGGATGAGCAGCAGCGAGATGCACATCACGGCGGTGATGGTGCCCATGGTGCAAGTGAACAGGCGCACGCCTCGGTTGGCTTCAGCCGGGGAGCCCAGCAGCACGCGGCGCGCGGCGAGGCAGGTAAACAGGTAACCCATGCCGGTACCCAGAGAGCTCATGTCCACAATCCATGCGACGACGGAGCGGCCCGCAAAGGGGGTCAGCAGCACGATGGCGATGGTGAACAGAATGGCCTTGTAGGGCGAACGGTACTTGGGGTGAATATCGCCGAACCACTTGGGCAGGATGCCGCCGCGAGCCATGCTGAGGAGCAGGCGCGAGGTGGCGATGTAGAAGCCGTTGATGCCGGTGCACACCGCGCCCATCACGGCGCAGGAGAGGACTACGGCGCCGAATTTGCCAAAGGCCATCTTGGCGACTTCGCCGGTGGCCCATGCGGTGCCGCCAGCGGCGCGCATGGCGTCCATTTTGGCCAGCATCTCGGGGTAGGGAATCACGATGCCGACGGACAGCGTGACAAAGCTGTAGAGCACAACACCGCACAGGATGGCGATGATCATGATGTTTCGCGCTTTGGCCGGATTGAAGCTGAACTCTTCCGCCGCCTGCGGCACGGTGTCAAAGCCCACAAAGAGGAATGGCGAAATGGCGAAGATGAGCAGCACGCATGCCAAGGGCGAGCGGTGGTCCGAGAACAGCGGCGTGAGGTTGCTCAGCTGGGCGCTCTCCATGGAAGCCGTACCCGCGAACAGCGAGATGATGCCCACCGTAAGCAGGAAGGCCAGAACGACCTGCAGTTTACCCGCAAAGCTGATGCCCCGGTAGTTCAGGAAGCCAAAGAGCAGGGTTGCGCCGGTCATAAGGAGCACTTCGCCGGTAAACACCTGCCAGCCCGCTATTGAGTAGAGTGGCCCGAATGCAAAGACCCCCGGGAAGAGGAAGCGGAAAATAAGGGCGAGGGCCGCAATATCAATGCAGACAATGGCGATATACCCCAAGACGAGCGCCCAGCCGCAGATGAAGGCGGCGGTGGGACCATAGCCGACGTAGGCATACGCGAACGCGCCGCCGGCAACGGGGGTATATTTGATCATGTAGCTGTAGCATGTGGCGACAAAGCACAGCAGGAGGGCGCCGACAACAAACCCGATCAGGGTTCCCATGATGCCAGCTTCGGGAAGGAACATATCGCCGGGGAGGACGAAACATCCCCAACCAACGATGGAGCCAAGGGCCAAAGCCCAGACCTGAGCCGGGGAAAGGGATTTCTGCAATTCTAACTGTTCATCTTGTGACACGACTATCCTCTCGAAGGCGTCCGGTGTGCGGGCGCCTTGGTCGTTTGGGGCAGGTCCGGGCGTACACGTTGGGGGTGCCGCCGGCTGGTCGCGCCGGGAGGGCGACGGCCTGCCGTAGACGCACAGCGGGTGTACGTCGAGGGTTTGTGTGCCATGCGTCGTGGCGACATACCGCAGGGCGGTGCATGGCGAGCCTCTCACGCAGAGTTGAACAAGCGGGTCTCTACGAGGTCATCACCTTCAGGGAGTCAGCAGATTCGCGAATTGCTTGTGACAAAACCAGCAAGTTGAATGCCAGCACGTGAAAGACTTCACTATCCGTTTAATATCCCGGTATTCTTGTAGAAACTCATGAGCATAATATATGGGCGCCAGGGGGTGCAAAAAGATATTTTCGCAATCGAAAAAAAACTTTCCATTTGCGTAAATTCTTTTCCCGCAGCGGTTCGCGTCTTTGCACTGGGTGAAACATCTGAGTGGCGGCGTTGTGTCGAGGAAAATGAAGAAAAGAGCGGTCTTCGTGGCGATTGCGCGGTACGGGGAGTTTTGCACAAGCATGTCCGGTGAATCGGCACCAAGTTTGCTGTCGCAATGTCGTGACTCATTTCACGAGAACGGGGGCCTCGTCTAGCATTTTTTGAGGCCAGTCTGAGGTGGTTCAGCCCGCGCCACGGCTGGGCTGGGCGGAGTTCTGTGCGCTCGGAGTGCAGGCTGTGTTGGCGGCCCCGCGTTATCTTTGAAGAAACGTCACGCGCAGGATGGTGCCGCGCGAAAGGAGCTTGTTTCGCGCGGCAAAAGAACGGTGCAATTCAGGAGAAACCTTTATGACCGAAGAACGCCGCAAGGCTTTGATTGACGATATTATTGCTGGTGAACTGCGTATGTTTCAGGCCGTGAACAGCCGGGGGCGATCCATATGTCAGGAGCGTCCAGAATCCTTCCGTCTCATGCGCGAGATGACCCACGCTGTGTTGTCCGATGATTTTTTGGTGGCCTACGCCGTGGACGTGCGCCGTGCAGAAGAGGCAGGGCGCAACCTCATGACGGAAAAATACGCGCTGATGGAACGACGCATTCCTCGGCTGAGTACGGACCCGCGCATTGATGTCATCCTCAACGCAGAATGTGCGTGGCGGCGTGAGGTGACCAAGGACTTTCCGCATGTGGTGCAGGCCGATGGCCAGCCAGGATTTCGCCTGTACCTCGGGTGCGAACTGCAAACCTATTCCGGCGAGAGCCTTGAAGCGTATGAGGCTTGTGTGAAGGACGCCCATGCGGCTGGGCGCAACCTTGTGCGTGAGCGCTACGAGATTTTGATGCGCCAGCTTGGTCATGACAGCTTGGAGGAGTGTGAAGCCCGGTTGGCGGCGGAGTCGTCACGGTGCGCTGATGCCTGAACCGGTTTTCCTTCTCGTTTTCTGCGCGTGGTTCGTGGGCGGGTTCGTCTCGGGCGTCAGCGGCATTGGCGGGGCCATGGTGGCTGTGCCCACGGCCGCGCTCATGATTCCCATGCACGAGCTGGTGCCGCTCAGCTGCATCCTGAACGTGGTCATGGACGGCTGTATTGCGTGCATGCATTTTCGGCACTGCCGGGTGTCGGCGCTGTGGCCCATGCTTGTGGGCTCTCTGCCCGGCGCGCTAATTGGGCTGTTTATCCTGAATGTGGTGTCCGGCTCCATGCTGCAAGGCGCGGTTGGGGCGCTGCTTCTTTACTATGTCTATTGGCAACATTCCTTCCGCGTCACGGGCGAACGCGGTGAGTCGTGGGCGCGTGGCGGCGCTGCGGGGTTTGGCGCGGGCCTCTTGGGCACGGCTATTTCTTTTGATGGTCCGCCTGTTGGGGCCTACGGCCTGTATACAGGCTGGACGCCCCGCGTCTTCCTCGGCACCCTTGGCGTCTTTTTTATTATCCGCGGAAGCATGACCTGTGGCCTGCAGGCGGCGTCCGGGCTGTATACGCCTATCCTTGCGGATTACCTGCTCTACGGCGTCCCCGCCACTATCCTTGGGACGCTGTGCTCGTTCCCCGTGGTCAGCCGCATTAATGTGAGGCTGTTCCGACGGGTGCTCATGGGCGTCATTGTCCTTGCCGGAGTGGTCTGCCTAGGCCGCGCTTTTCTGTAGGTTTTGTTGCACTCAACACAAAAGAAACGCCGGTTATGCGAGACGTACTGTCCCGCATGACCGGCGTTTTTCTGTGCTAGCTGATGGAGAGGGGAAGCGCCGCTAGTCCTCATCCTCAATGCCCAATTGGCGCATCTTGTAGCGCAGGCCGGCACCGGTGATTTGAAAGATGCGTGCGGCTTTGGCCACGTTGCCGCCGGTGAGGCGCAGGACGTTACGGATGCACTGGGTTTCGTACTCCTGCACGCAGGCCTTCAGCGGGATGACGCTACTTTTCTTTACGGTGCTGTAGTCGAAGAAGGCGGGTTCCGGCTCAGGAGCCGGGGCAGGCTGGGGCTGCTGGGCCCCGCCGAGATTGGGGCCGCCCAGGGAGACGCCAGTTCGGTAGGCATCGCGAAAGTGTCGGGGCAGACAGTCGCGTTCAATGGCGGGGCGCTCACCAAGTAGGGCAAGGCTGCCCTCAATGACATGGAGCAGTTCGCGGATATTTCCCGGCCAGTCGTAGTCCTGCAGCATGTGCAGGACGTCGTCGGACAGAACAACGGGTTTGCCAGATGCCGGCAGGCTGGAGCGCCCAATAAAGGTTCGCGCCAAAAGCTGGATGTCGCTTTTGCGTTCGCGCAAGGGCGGTACGGCAATGCCCACGACGGCAAGGCGGTAGAACAGGTCGCGCCGCAGGAGGCCATTTTGAATGGCGGTGAACGGGTCCTCGTTCAGGATGCTGATGACGCGCACGTCCACGGGAATTTCCGAATGCGAGCCAAGGCGGCGGACGCGTTTCTCCTGCAGCACGCGCAGGAGCTTGGCCTGCAGGCCAAGGGGCATGGAGTTGAGTTCGTCAAGGAGCAGGGTGCCGCCATCGGCTTCTTTGAACAGGCCGGGCTTGTCCGGGGCGTCGGTGTACGCGCCTTTGGCCGTACCAAACAGGATGCCCTCCAGCAGGTTTTCCGGAATAGCCGCGCAGTTCACCGGCACAAGGGACTTGCTGCGCCGATCGCTTTCCGAGTGGATGGCCTGCGCGAACACTTCCTTACCCGTGCCGCTCTCGCCCCAAATCATCACCGGCGAGGGCGTGGCTGCGGCGGTGCGGGCTTCGTCCAGCACTTCGCGCAGCGCCGGATCATCACCCACCAGACAGTCAAAGGTATAGCAGTCGGTATTCTTCCCGGAGCTGCGCGCCGAACCGGCACACCCCCGCGCCCTGTCGGCGACGGATGTGGTGCCCGTCCACAGCGTGAAGGCGATAACGCCGTCCTTCTTCCCCCGCCGGAACAGCGGAATAAAGTCCGACACCGTACTGGCCAGATAGTTGTTGGTGGTCTTGTAGTAATAGGACTTTTTGAGCAGGGGCTTGCCGTCTTCAAGGCATTCCATAGTGGGAATGCGCGAGAGCTCGTAGGGCAGGTAGAGGCTGGTGATGTGTTGCCCTTCGACATGGATGCGGCTGAACCCGTCCACGCGGCGCTGGATGGTGTTCATGTATTCACAGATGCCGTCCGCGTTCACCACGGCCACACCAAAGCCAAGATTCTCCCAAATGCTGCGCATGGCGGAAGTCAGGACGTCCCTGCGGGACACATTGGCAAAGGCGAGTGGGTCAACGTTCATTTTTCACAACCTCATTGCTGCATTTGTGGGTGGGGAGGGCTTTTGCCACCCTTTTGGCCCCAGCACAATGAAAGAATTGTTTGTAAAAAGAAAGAAATTTTTCAAATTGCAAACTTTTTTCACCTAAAAAGTAAAGCCTGTAGAAGGAAAAACATCCCGTAAAAACAGTAACTTAAGGGCATATCTTCACCGCTTGTGCCCTCTGGCACACCCCGTGCAAGTTCCAAATCGAACAAGCAAGAAAGCTCCGCAAGGATCATCACCTCAGGGATAATCTTTACAGCAACAGGAGACGGAAATGACGACGTGTACGTGTGATAAGCCTGCCGAAACCGCAGCCGCGGGATACGGCATCAATTGGGATACGGCCGACAGCCGCGTGAAGGAACTCAAAGACTTTTTGATGACCGCCCCCCAGGTCATGGACCCCGAACGCCTGCAGTTCCTGAACGAGGTGTACGAAGAGTTCCGTGGTGAATCCACCTACTACATTCGCGCCAAGCTGTTCGAGCGCGTGCTGACCAAGAAGAACATCTTCCTGGACGGCAACCCCATCGTGGGTACCCTCACCGGCGTCCGCGCCGGCGTGTACGCCTACCCCGAGTGGAACGTTGCCTGGATTAAGGAAGAAATGCAGATGGCCAAGATGGCCTCCCTTGGCGAGATGAAAATCCCCGCCGAGACGCAGGAACTTCTGGAAAAGACCTACAAGCGCTGGAAGGGCCGTACCTGCATCGACCTGAACAACAAGATGTTCAAGGAAAAGTACGGCATCAATCCCAAGCCGTTTGCCAAGGCCGGCATGTACTACGAGAACGTCAGCGTCGCCAGCGGCTCCGGCATTGCCGATTATCCCATGGTGCTCAACAAGGGCCTGCGCTGGCTCATCGACGACATCCGCTCCCGCTTCGAGAACTGCCCCACCACCTTGGAGAACAAGGAAAAGCACGATCTCTACCGCTCCATGATCGTGGCCCTCGAAGCTTGCATCAAGCACGCTCACCGCTACGCCGACCTCGCCGAGAAGACCGCCGAGGACGAGAGCGATCCCAAGGCCAAGGCCGAGCTGCTGGAAATCGCTGAAATCTGCCGCCGCGTGCCCGAGTACCCCGCGCGCAACTTCCGCGAAGCCATCCAGTCCTTCTGGTTCACGCACCTCGCCATCGAGATTGAGCAGATGGCCTGCGCCACCTCTCCGGGCCGCTATGGCCAGTACATGTACCCCTTCTACAAGAAGGACATCGAGGAAGGCCGCCTCACCAAGGAACAGGTGCTCACGCTCCTGAAGTTCCAGTGGATCAAGCACCTTGAGCTGGCTGAGTACCAGGGCAACTCCTACGCGCTGACCCTGTCCGGTCACACCGGCCAGAGCATCACCATCGGCGGCGTGGACGCCAACGGCAACGACGCCAGCACCGAGCTGGAGGAACTGCTTCTGGATACCCAGATTCAGATGAAGAACATCCAGCCCACGCTGACGCTGCTCTTCCATCCCAAGCTCAAGGACTCCTACATGAAGAAGGTTGTTGAGTGCATCCGTGGTGGTTCCGGCCAGCCGCAGATTCTCAACAACGACGTCGTGGTCCAGCGTAACCTTGCTCGCTTCTCCCAGTACGAAAACGGCATCACCCTTGAGGACGCCCGCAACTGCGGCAACTTCGGCTGCGTGTCCACCGGCGTGTGCGGCAAGGGCAGCTTCATCGCTCAGGAAGACCAGCCCTGCCTCGCCAAGGTTGTGGAACTGATGCTCCACAACGGCAAGTGCCCCGTCACCAAGAAGAAGGTTGGCGTCGAGTCCGGCGATCCCCTGACCTTCGAGACCTTCGACGACGTGTACGAAGCCACCAAGAAGCAGTTGGATCACCTGTTCAACATCTCCCGCAAGCACTCCGATCTCAGCCAGATGGCGCGTGTGCAGGTTGTGCCTAGCATCTTCCGCTCCGCCATGTACGATGGCTGCATTGAGAACGGCGTGTGCGAGGAAGCCGGCGGCTGCACCTACTCTCAGGTGAACCCCATCATGACCGCGGGCATCGACGCTGCCAACGCCCTGCTGGCCATCAAGCATCTGGTGTTCGACACCAAGCAGCTGACCATGCAGCAGCTGCTGGAGGCTTTGGAAGCCAACTTCGTCGGCTACGAGGACATCCAGAAGATGTGCTTCGAGGCGCCCAAGCACGGCAACGATGTGCCCGAGGTGGAAAGCGTGGTGCAGCAGTTCTACCGCGATGTGGACGAAATCCACCATTCGCAGGGCCCGGACTGCTTCGGCCACCGCACTCCGCTGGACGCGTATTCCCTGTCCTACCACAACTACTTTGGCTCCCTCATGGGCGCACTGCCCACGGGCCGCAAGTCCGGCGTGGCACTGACGGACGGCAGTGTCTCCGCCATGCCCGGCACCGACCATGAAGGCATCACCGCCCTCATCAAGTCCGGCGCGGAAGCCATCGACACCGTGCGTTACGGCGCGAACCACTTCAACGTGAAGTTCTCGCCCTCCATCATCGAAGGTCCGCACGGCATGAGGACGCTCGTGTCCCTGATCAAGACCTACTGCGACTACGGTGGATCGCACATCCAGTTCAACTGCGTCAGCTCCGAAACCCTCAAGGACGCGCAGGAGAACCCGCAGGACTACTCCGACCTCGTTGTTCGTGTGGCAGGCTTTAGCGCCTACTTCACCCGCCTCGACAAGGGCGTGCAGAACGAGATCATCAAACGTACCGAGTACGCATCCTAGTACCGGAACCGGAAGCGCGGGCGGGGGGAAGACTCTCGCACCGAGGTGGGGATCCCGCCCGCGTTTCCACTGCTTCCTCATATGCGCCCCCGGGGGTGGGATAGAGACCCGGGGGCGCACCTTTTTCACAACGCATTTGCGGAGACGATGATGAGTCAGGGAATTATTTACAATATTCAGCGAATGTCAGTGCAGGACGGCCCGGGGCTTCGGACCACGGTGTTTTTGAAGGGCTGCCCGCTGCGCTGTAAATGGTGCAGCAATCCCGAATCGCAGCGCACGTCGCCGCAGATGCTGGTGTTTGAGAACCTGTGCACCCACTGCGGAGCCTGCAAGGACGCTTGCCAGCACGGCGCAGTCGTCGAAAAGGACGGCGTGTTTGGCCGCGATATGAACGTCTGCACCCATTGCGGAGCTTGTGTGTCCAGCTGTCCGTCCAAGGCGCGCGTCATGTCCGGCGAGGAGATGAGCGTCGAGCAGGTCATGGACGTCATCCAAAAGGACGCCCTGTACTACGAGAATTCCGGCGGCGGTGTGACCTTTGGCGGCGGCGAGCCAACCTCCGGCGGACAGTTCTTCCTCGACATGGTGCAGGCCGTGCACGACGAAGGCTTCCACGTCACGGTAGACACCTGCGGCTACTGTCCGGAGGAGCGGTTCGACAAAACCATCGAGCTTGCCGACCTGTTCCTGTTTGACTGCAAGCATATGGACACCGTCGAACACAAGCGCCTGACCGGTGTGGAGAATGCGCTCATCCTGCGCAACATGCGCGCGGCGCTGGAATCCGGCACGGAAGTGCGCATCCGCATGCCCCTTATGCCGGGCATGAACGACTCGGAAGAGAACATCGCCGCGATGGCGGAATTTTTGGCCGAATACGGCCGCACTGAGGTGGAAATCATGCCTTGCCACCTGTTTGGCAAGAGCAAATACCTCGCCCTGAACATGCCGCTTCCCGAACTGGCGCAGTATACGCCTGAGGAACTGGCCGTGGTTCAGGAACGTTTTGTACGGCACGGGCTCACGCCCGTCATTGTGTAACCCATCATCATTCGACACAGACGGAGAAGAAACCACATGTTTACCGTTTCCATCCCCGAAGAGATGCTCGAACGCCTCCGCTCCATGCTGGAGGATGAGGACGACGGGACCTGTGTTCGCCTGCGCGAATACAAGGTCGGTGGCGGCTGACACGCCAAAGTTGTGCTCGGTCTGGGCATGGACGAACCCGACGAAGACGAAGACGTGCAGATTGAGGTGAGCGGCGTGCCGTTCACCGCAGAAGAGGAATTCCTCGACAAGTACGGCTCCGCATATTCCCTGAAGTTTAACGAGAACAAGGAAGTGGAGCTGACTGCGCTGGAAGCGTAGCCTTTTCCGCGTGCCTTGTCGGTTTGCTCTGTGCGCCCCTTGTTGTCTTGGCAAGGGGCGCTTTTTGTGGAGCGCCTCCCACCTCTTTGTTTTCCTCCTCGGGTTTGTGGCGGACATCTGTGTTGTACGTGATACGCCCCGCAGGCGGCACCAAAAGCGTCGACCTGCAACACCCTAAACAAGAGGAGGACCTACTATGTTTACCGTAAACATTCCCGAAGAGATGATTGAGCGCCTGCGCTCCATGCTGGAGGACGAAGATGAAGGCACCTGCGTGCGTCTGCACGAGTACAAGTGCGGCGGCGGATGCAGCTCCAAGATCAAACTCGGCCTTGGTTTGGACGAACCGGAAGAGGACGAGGATAAAGCAGTCACCGTGAGCGACCTGCCCTTTATTGCCCACGAAGATTTCCTCCTCAAGTATGGCAAGACGTACTCCGTGGCGTTTGACGACAATAAGGAAGTCGTGGTCACGGCTGAGGAGTTTTAGGCACCACGCTTTCTAAGGGGAAGCATGACGCCACCCTCCATCACAAAGGCCCCCGCATGCGCGTGCGGGGGCCTTTTGTGTTTTGTACCGGCGTGGTCCTTTCGTGTCATGGTGGAAATTGGCAGAGGGCGGGTGTTCCGTGTACAGTCATACAAGGGATCTAACACGTCGAGGAGAACGAGTATGGGTGGACTACCATTTGCGCCGCGCGGCATCTGCCTTGCCGTCGCTTTCGCGCTTTTTTCCAGCCTCGTGGTGGCATGCTCGGATTCGCCCATCGTGGTGGGCTTTTCCGGACCGCAGAAGGGGAAGTATTCCGATTTGGGCGTGCAGGGGCGCAACGGCGTCACGCTGGCCATTGAGGAAATTAACGCCGCAGGAGGGGTGGACGGTCGCGAGCTGAAGCTTATCACCCGCGACGATGCCAGCACCGATGAAGGGGCCATTCGGGCAGATAGGGAATTGCTGGACGCTGGGGTGGACGTCATCATCGGGCACATGACCAGCGCCCAATCCCTTGCCGCGCTGGAAGCGCACGGCGATGATGTCGTGTATATCTCCCCCACCACCTCTACGGACCGCATTCAAGGAATCAAAGACAACTTCTTCCGGGTGGTTCCCACACTGACGGACTTGTCCAAGAATCTTGCAAGCTACGCAGTGAAGCACCAGGGCAAACGCCGGGTCGCCTTTATCTGGGACACCTCCAACGCACCCTTTACCGAGCCGTATAAAGACACCTTTGCCGAGTATTTTCAGGGGCTGGGCGGCGAAGTCGTTGGCGCGGTGCCTGTGGACTCTAAGCGGCAAGTTGACTGGCAGGACGTGGTGGCAATTCTGGAGGACATGCGTCCCGATGTGGTCGTGGCCGTGACCGCCGCGCGCGATCTTGCGGTGTTTGCCCAGTACTCCCGGCTGTACAAGGCGCCATGGACCATCATGAGCAGCATGTGGGGCTTTACCCAGGAGCTAATCCAGACCGGGGGGAAGAGCGTAGAAGGTATCTTCTTTGCCGTGCATTTTTCAGAGGACAACCCTCACTCAGACTACGAAGCGTTCAAAGAGCGCTACCAAAAGCGCTTTGGATGGGAGCCGAACTTTGCCGCGGCCTTTGGCTATGAGGCTGTGCAGGTGCTTGCTGATGCCGTCCGCCGTAATGGCGGCAGTACGCGCGGGCTAGAAGAAATTATCCCCGGGATGACCTTTTCCTCCGGCATTATGGGGCCGTTTGCCATTGATGAATATGGCGATGTCCAACGGACCGGGACCATCGTTGTGGTCCGGGATGGTCAGTTTGTGACAGTAGACGGGGACGCGCAATGAGTCGGGCTTCGTTGACGGCAGTCTTTCGCAAAAAGCTTATTCAGTGGATACTTATCCCTGGGCTTTTGCTCACTGCGTTGGCGGTGACGCTTGTCGCGGTGAATCAACTGCGCATTGTGGAGCGCGAAACGCGCCAGCTAGCACGCTCTCTGTCCAAGAATGTCGGTTTTTATATGGATGGCGCTGAAGATGTGCTGCAAACCGTTACCCTGCTCACACCGCGCGATAAGGAAACGGGTCTTGAGGACGCCTTTGAGGGGCTGGGGCGTTATTTTGACCGCTTTGAACGTCTTATTTTTTTGGACAGTGACGGGAACATCGTGGCCGTGGCGCCGCGCGGCATCCGCGGGGTGGATTTCCCCATTCATCTGACGCAATCAAACACCCAGCGCCATGTGCTGACCTCCCCCATCATCTCCCCGCATTCCGGCAAACTGGTGGTTTTTACCAGCATCCCGACGGATGCGGGGGGCAAGGTGGTGGCCGAACTCAGTCTGGATGCCCTCCAGCAGTTTATTTATGGATTTGTGTCCTCGGAGCGGACCATTATCCTCACCGACGCATACGGCAACCTCATCGTGCACCCGGATCAGGAGTTGGTGCGGGTGCAGTACAATATTGGCTCACTGGAGATATTCACTCAGCCCCCGCAGTCCAATGAGGCGCAGTTTTATACTGCGGGCGACACCCTCTACTTTGGAACACTGACGCATATCCCGGGGACGGGGTGGCGGCTGTTGGTTGCCACCAAGGCGCGGACCATTTTTCGGCCTGTTGTGGTCTTTGGCGTGCTCATCGCCTTTTTGACGTTCTGTGTCTTCATGATGGTGCTTGTCGCTTTAACTAAGGAATTCCGCACCAATGTCGTTGCGCCTATGCAGCGGTACAGTGAGGGCCTCACCGCGGTGGCCGAAGGGGAATACCCCACGCCGCCGGCGCAGGGGAGCGAGTATTCAGAGCTCGCGGAATTTGACAAGGTCTTTGGTCGCATGTCGGCCAAAGTGCGCGAGCGGGAACAGGAACTCCGCGTCTCGCGGGCGTTTTTCCAAAGCGTTATCGATTCTATGCCCTCAGTGCTCATCTGGGTGGATGAAGAGCATGTGGTGCGGCTGTGCAATACGAGGGCGCGGGAGATCTTCGGCGAGAAGGCCGACATGACCAAAGGTCCCCGCCCGCTGGAGGCCTTCTTTGCAGATCAGCCGGATATCGTTTCTGTGGTACACGGCGCAACCAAAGAGCAGGAGTGTCCCTGTACGCTCAAGCGGCGTAGCGTAAACAGCGACCTTCTGACCCTCTATGATGTGACAGTGTTCCCGCTCGTTGGCGGGGAGATGGGCGGGGTGGTTGTGCGTATGGACGACGTAACCGCACAGGTCCGCATGGAAGAAATTATGGTCCAGACCGAGAAAATGATGTCCGTAGGTGGACTCGCTGCTGGAATGGCTCACGAAATCAACAACCCACTTGGGAGCATCCTGCAGGGAGCGCAAAATCTACGGCGGCGGTTTTCGCCTGATATCAAAGCGAACATTCAAGCCGCCGAAGCTGCGGGATGCCCGCTGGAGACGATGCAGGCCTACCTAGAGGCGCGAAAGATTCCGCGTATCGTGGACGGCATTGCCCAGTC
>NZ_JBUDSW010000085.1:0-13260 GCF_054921475.1 Desulfobaculum sp.
GAGGGAAAAATGGGTGGGCGTCGCCGCCCCGGTGGGCCAAAGCACCACGAAAAATGGGCGCTCCTGATGTATCGGGAGCGCCCTTGATGCGTTTGGAAGGGTGAGGGTGTCGGTTAGTTCATGCGCGAGGTGATGTTGTTGTCAATCCACCGTCCATCCCACCATTCGATGGGGTTGACGGGCACGCCGCCGACGAAGACGCCAAAGTGGAGGTGGTCGCCGCCGGCGAGGCCGGTTGCGCCTGTGCGGCCGATGATCTGGTTCTTTTTGACCATATCGCCGACGCTGACGTCGATGCTGCTCATGTGCGAGTAGAGGCTCATAAGTCCAAGGCCGTGGTCGATGACAACGCTTTCGCCGTAGATGCCGAAGAAGCCGGTGTGCACAACCTTACCGTTGTTGGCGGCGGGGATGGGCGCGTGGCGCACGGAGGCGAGGTCGATACCGAGGTGGGTCTGATGGTCCACGTCCTTACCGGCGTACTTGTAGGTGCGGCGGTCGCCGAATCCGGCGCGGTTGGCGGCGTTTGGCAGGCGGGAGAAGCGGCCTTCCCACATGGGGGTCGCTGTGCTTTCGCTGCCGAGCTTGTGCATTGCCGCGCGGTTTTTCACGCGCAGTTCGCGGTTGACCATCAGATAGCGTTCCAGCTGTGTGGGCGCGTTGGGGAACTCGTCCTCGAACTGGGGCATCTTGGCGTTGAGGAAGCGGTCGGGCAGGTTGATGACGTCGTGCCGGAATTTCCGGTCGTTGACGTGGTAGTAGAAGGAGTCCTTCCGGGTGTTTCCTGCCTTGTCCGTAGCGATGAGCACCGGGGAGAACTGCTCCACGGTCATATCCTGCGGGAAGGCGAACAGGCAGAGGTAATTGCCGTTTGCCTGCTTGTACCCACGGAAGAACTCGTCGCCAATCTGCACGCCGGACTTGGAGACATCCTCATTGACGGTGTAGGCAACGCAGCCGGAGCCGCCCCTGTTCAGGTTGTGCTGTCCGGAAAGGACGATAACGCGGGGCTTCTTGGTATCCAGTTCAAATTCCCACGTCTGGTTGGCGGTGTTGCCCTGTCCCATGTTGTAGATGGAACGGTCCGTGGCGGAAACCGTGATGCTGACCGGGCCGTTGCGGAATTTGGTCTGCGAGAGATCGAATTCCACTGTTGCTTCCAGCGGATTGGCGAAGGTGTCCTGCTTGAGCAGGGCAACGCTGCGGCCTTTCTGCGTGGCGATGACGGACAGGTTTTTGATACCGGTTGTGGGGTCCACGGCGGTGAGGGAGAACGAGGATTCCGCACCGAGGTAGCCTTCACCGGGTGTCAGGGTCAGCTCGGGGGCGCGTCTGTCCTTGAGGTAGAGGATGCCGCCCACGGCTACCGCTGCAAGGAGAAACACGAGGATTGAGACTGTTACGAGTTTTTTCATTCTACTATTGCTCTGTAATGACGGATTTCAGGTTGAACGAGTCCTCTGCGAGGACGGTTTGCCGTTGGGTTCGGCTTTGATGGATACCGTTTTCAGGGGCTTATGCCAACCCTCGGCAACATTTTGTCGCACGCGGGTAGAGCATGGTGTCGGATATTCGACGAAACTGCTGTGCGACGCGGAAAAAGGCAATTACGATGATGCGCGCATTGGGTGGCAACGTAGTACGACTGATGGAAAAAATTTCGATAGGGGGTGGATTATTCCATAGTTCTCTTGTATGGAAAAATTGTTTACTCACTCAAATCAGAGGCTTATACGGCATTCAGTGAATGCCGTTTAAGAAGTGAATACGATTTACTGAGTTGTGATACCGATTGACATACCATTTCAACCATCATGCAAAATGCGCAAATATATGGCGTTTTACTGAAAAAAAATGGCCGATTCCATTGACTGGGTACTGTATTTGTGCTCATTCAACAGGAAATACCATTCGTGCAGTGCTGATTCCATAAACACTTGAACGGTAGGATGGAACGCCAGTTTTTCTTTGGCGGATTGGTCCGCCGCTGTTTGGTAACTATGGAGGTGTCTTATGAAATGTTCAATTGGTAGCGGTAAGCATGACGTCATGGAAGCCCTGAAAGCAAAAGGGATTTCACGCCGTGAGTTCATGAAGTTCTGTGCCGCTGTATCCGCCGCTATGGCTGCGGATGCGTCCTTCACTCCCGCCCGCGTGGCGGAAGCCCTCACCGCTAAAGAGCGGCCGACGGTTATCTGGCTGCATTTCGCCGAATGTACGGGCTGCTCCGAGTCCGTCCTGCGAAGCACCGAGCCGGATATCGCGACGGTTCTGTTTGATGTCATCTCCCTCGATTATCATGAGACCCTCATGCAGTGCGCCGGTGAAGCCATCGAAGAAGTCCTGCACAAGACCGTCCACGAGAAAGAAGGCAAGTTCGTTCTGGTCCTCGAGGGCGGCGTGCCCACCAAGGACGGCGGCATCTACGGCAAGGTCGGCGGCAAGACCATGTACTCCACCCTGCAGGAGATTTACCCCAAGGCTCTGGCAACCATCGCCATCGGCACCTGTGCCGCCTACGGCGGCGTTCAGAAGGCTGCCCCGAACCCCACCGGTGCAAAGGGCTGCAGCGAAGCCCTCGGCGGCGCCCCGATGATCAACGTCCCCGGTTGCCCGCCCAACCCCATGAGCTTCATCGGTACCGTGGTGCACTACATCACCAAGGGTATGCCCGAGCTCGACGATTACGGCCGTCCCTACCTCTTCTACGGCGCAACTGTTCACGAAAACTGCCCCCGCCTCAAATACTTTGAGGAAGGACTTTTCGCCCCCTCCTTCGATTCCGAAGAAGCCAGAAAGGGCTACTGCTTGTACGAGCTGGGTTGCAAAGGCCCCAACACGTTCAACAACTGCCCGAAGGTTCTGTTCAACCAGGTCAGCTTCCCCATCCAGGCCGGCCATCCCTGCATCGGCTGCTCCGAGCCTGATTTCTGGGATGAGATGAGCCCGTTCTACGACATCTACTAGCGTGGAATTGTAGAACACACTGGTTAACAGAAGACGCTTGAACTATCATTTAGGAGGAAGTTATGGCTGGTTGTAAGTCCAAAGCGGCCCCGGTAACTCCTGTCGGGGATTACACCGGTAAAGTCGTTATCGATCCCATTAACAGAATCGAGGGCCACCTCCGCATCGAAGTGGAAGTGGAAAACGGTCGCGTCAAGAACGCGTGGTCCAGCTCGCAGCTGTTCCGTGGCTTGGAGTTGATCCTCCAGGGCCGTGACCCCCGCGACGCCAAGCACTTCACTCAGCGCGCCTGTGGCGTGTGCACCCACGTGCACGCCCTCGCGTCCACCCGTTGTGTGGACAACGCCATCGGCGTTGACAAGCGCATCCCCGAGTCTGGCCGCATCCTGCGCAACATGCTCCTTGGCGCGCAGTTTATGCATGACCACATTGTCCACTTCTATCACCTCCATGCCCTCGACTGGGTCGACGTTGTCAGCGCGCTGTCCGCCAGCCCCAAGGGCGCGGCAGACCTCGCCAACGGCGCAGGCCTTGGCCACCGCAAGCACACCGTGAAGGAACTGGAAGAGACGCAGGCGCGTCTGAAGAAGTTCGTTGGCTCCGGCCAGCTGGGCATCTTCTCCAATGCGTACTTCCTGGAGCCCCACGCCGCGTACAAGCTGCCGCCGGAACTCAACCTGCTGGCCACCCATCACTACCTGCAGGCCCTGAAGCTTCAGATCCTGCCTGCACGTATGATGGCCATCATCGGCGGCAAGAACCCGCATACCCAGAGCCTCTACGAGGGCGGCATCACCTGCTACGACGCCCTGAAGAAGGAAAATCTGGCGCAGTTCAAGGCGCTGTATCAGGAAACCATCGAGTTCGTGAACAACACCTACCTGCCGGACATTCTGGCCGTTGCTCCGTACTACCTCGATTGGGGCGGCATCGGTGGAACCACGCACTTCCAGAGCTGCGGCGAGTTCCCCACCGACGAAGCCGACATGTACAGCCGCTTCATGCCCTCCGGCGTTATCTACAACCGCGACATCGCCAACATCCACGACTTCGACCTCAAGAAGATCGAGGAAAGCGTCAAGTACAGCTGGTACAAGGACGGCGATCCCAAGCATCCGTGGCACGGCGTCACGGAGCCGGAATACACCGGCATGGACCGCATGACCTCCGAAGACACCGGCAAGTACAGCTGGATGAAGGCTCCCCGCTACAACGACAAGGCCACCGAAGTTGGTCCGCTGGCACAGGTACTGGTTGCCTACGGCCGCGGCCACAAGCCCACTGTGGAAGTGGTCAACAAGGTGCTCAGCACCCTCGGCGTTGGCCCCGAAGCCCTGTTCTCCACCCTCGGCCGTACCGCCGCCCGTTGCATCGAGACCAAGGTCATCGGCGACGAGATGGTCAACTGGATCGAGCAGCTTGAGAAGAACGTCTCCATGGGCAAGACCGACATCGTGGCGCCCTTCGAGATGCCCGACAAGGCCTTCGGCGTTGGCCTCGTCAACGCACCGCGCGGCACCCTGTCGCACTGGGTTGAAATTGAAGGCGGCAAGATCAAGAACTTCCAGCTGGTCGTTCCGTCCACTTGGAACCTTGGCCCGCGCAGCGACGACGGCACCCTCAGCCCCGTTGAGGAAGCGCTCATCGGCACTCCGGTGTTCGATCCCAAGCGTCCTGTCGAAATCCTGCGTACCGTCCACTCCTACGACCCCTGCATCGCCTGTGGCGTGCATGTGATCGATCCCGAAAGCAACGAGACCTACAAGTTCAAGGTCTGCTAAAGAGGGTAGACATCACGTTTGAATCGTTTAACAATGGACCCGGCCCGAATTCACGGGCCGGGTCTCTGTTATTCCATGATCTTCAGGAGTTCGAGTGACTGATACGACAAAGATTCTTGTGCTGGGTTGCGGCAACATCCTGCTGCGCGACGAAGGAATAGGCGTACGGGTGGTAGAGCGCCTCCAAGAAGAGTACGAGTTCTCGGACAACGTCCAGCTGGTGGACGGGGGAGTGCGTGGTCTTATCCTGACGGACCTTATTTCGCAGGCGGACCATGTCATTATCCTTGATGCCGTGATCAATGGCCACGAGCCGGGTACGCTGTACCGGCTGGATGGCGAGGATTTGCGGCTGTCGCTGGCCTTTAAGAACTCCGTGCACGACATGGACCTGCTGGAGACCTTGTGCTGTTGTGAGCTGATCACCGGCCACAAGCCCTCCGCGATTATCGTCGGCATTGAACCGAAGGACTACCAGTCCGAGCCGTCCCTCGAAATCAGCGAGGAGCTGACGTCGCGCATCCCTGAAATGATGGCGATGGCGGTGAAGGAAGTGGAGGCCGCCGGTGGACGGTGTGCCGTGAAGAATCCCGCATAACGAGTGGACGAGGTGCGAATATGTGCTTGGCAACGCCCTGCAAGGTGACGGAACTCCTTGAAGAAGAACTGGCCATGGTTCAGGTTGGCGACAGCCAGACCTTTGTGAAGTGTTCGCTTATGCTGATGCAGGACAAGCCCGCCATTGGCGAGTATGTGCTGGTGCACGCCGGTTTTGCCATCAGCAAGGTCGAAGAGGAGGAAGCCCGCAAAACCATCGACCTCATCAACGAGATGAGCGAGTTGGCTGGCGACCGCCCCCTCGGAAACACCGCCTTCGACCTGTAGCGCGGCTGCGCCCCTGCGCGCCGCTCCATGAAAATTCCAGAAAAAGCCCCCGCGTCATGGTAACGCGGGGGTTTTCTTGTGTGAGTGGGGTGGGGCGTCTGTGCGCGGAGAGGTCACGTGGGGCCCCGGGGATGCGGGGACGGACGGGACAAGGCATCCCGACGCGGCTTCTGCCGCGCCGCTACGCCGCTGCACATGGGCGTGTTTTTGGGTGCCTGCAACCGCGCCAGCCCGCGGCGCAGGAAGCACAGGGCTGCGCGCCGCCGTTGGCCGTTGGCGCTAGTCCTCGGCTTCGAGGTCCAGCGCTTCCATGAGGCGGATGGTCATTTGCAGGAAGTCCGCTTCCGTGATGATGCCCACGAGTTTATCCTCGTCCACCACGGGCAGACAGCCGTATTTGTGGTGGAGCAGAACTTCTGCGGCGTCCTGCAGGGGCGTTTCCGGGATGACGGCGGTGACGTCGGTCCGCATGATTTCCCGGATGGGAATGCCCGCGTCGATTTCGTCTTGCGTTTTCCTGTCCACCTCCGCAAACTGCGATAAGGTGGCGGAGAGTATGTCCCTGTGTGTCAGCAGGCCCTTGAATTCCATATCGTCCGAGACGATGGGAATGTGCCGGATGCGGGCGAGGGACATCATGGAACGGGCCGTCTTGATGGTGTCCATCTCGCGGAGGGTAAAGACGTCCTGTGTCATCAGGTCCTTGACTTTCAGCATGGGGACTCCTTTTTTTACATGAATCATAGTCTCCCTGCGCCCTTGTTCCTGTCAAGTGCTTTGCGCCGTGCGCGGCAGAGTATATTGACTTGATTGAAGAAATCTGGTCAGCATGGCACGCGCCAAAGTCGCCCTGCTTCAGGATGGTCTGAACGGGCGCCTTGGCAGCACTCTTTGAGGATACAACTGCATGGTTCAAATTGATTTACGACGGAATAGGGAACGCATGGTGCGCGAGCAGATCGAAGGGCGGGGCATTACCGACCCGGCGGTGCTGGACGCCATGCGCACGGTGAAGCGTCACCTTTTTGTGGATGAGGCTATGCAGGCGCAGGCCTACGAAGATCATCCCATACCCATAGGGTTTAAGCAGACCATCTCGCAGCCGTATATGGTGGCGCTGATGAGCCAGCTGCTGGACGTGAAGCCCGGTATGCGCGTGCTGGAAATCGGCACGGGGTCTGGCTATCAGGCCGCTGTGCTGGCGCATATGGGGGCGGAGGTCTTCACCGTGGAGCGCATCCGCGAGTTGCACGTCGCCGCGCGAAACAAGATGACGCGCCTTCGGTATTTTGGCGTTTCCCTCAAGCTGGACGACGGCACCCTTGGCTGGCCCGAGGAAGCTCCGTTCGACCGCATTATCGTGACGGCTGGCGGGCCGGAGCTGCCCCAGCCGCTTTTGGACCAACTGGCCGACCCCGGAAAGCTCATCATCCCGGTTGGCGCATCGCGCCGCCAGCAGAGCCTCATCGTTGCCCGCAAGGAAAACGGCGCGGTGACGCAGGAGAATATGGGGAACGTGGTCTTTGTCGATCTTATTGGCTCGCACGGCTGGTAGCGCGCCATGCCTGCTCCTCGTGAACCTGAATCCAACGGACAGAACATGACATTTCTTCAGGCCTTGCTTTCCGGTCCGGGGCCGGACTCTCCCCGTCGCGCCTTTGCGCTGGCCTGCAAGGGCTTTTGCATGGGGGCCGCGGATATTGTCCCCGGTGTGTCCGGCGGGACGGTGGCCTTTATCACCGGCATTTACGAGGACCTCATCGCGGCCATCCGCTCGGTGAATCTGCGCGCCATCAGCGCCGCGTTGCGCCTGAATTTTACGGGCGCGGCCAAAGAGGTGCACCTGCGCTTTTTGCTGCCTTTGCTCTTTGGGCTGGGTGCGGCGCTGGTGTCCATGGCGGGGCTGATGAATACGCTGCTCAAGCAGCATCCGGTGGAGATTTGGTCCCTGTTCCTCGGGCTGATTGCCGCGTCCATCATCGTGGTGAGCCGCCGGGTGGAGGAGTGGAACGCCGGGGCCGTGGCTTCGCTGGTTCTTGGCGCGGTGGGCAGTTGGTTCATTGTGGGGATGATACCCGTCACCACGCCGGAATCGTGGTGGTTTGTCATGCTGTGCGGGATGATTGCCATCTGCGCGATGATTCTTCCCGGCATCAGCGGCGCCTTTCTGCTTTTGATCCTTGGAAAATACGAGTATATAACAGGGGCGCTCCGCAATCCGTTCGTCCTTGATAATCTGCTGACACTCGGCGTATTTGCCTGTGGTTGTGCTCTTGGCATCGCAGCTTTCTCGCGCCTTTTGCATGTGTTCCTGCATCGCTGGCACGCCCAGACCATCGCGTGTTTGACCGGCGTTATGCTTGGTGCGGCGCGCAAGGTGTGGCCGTGGAAAGAGGTGCTGGAGACACAGGTCATCCGTGGCAAGGCGCACGTCCTGCGCGATGCCAACGTGCTCCCGGCATTTGACGGGGATTTCCTCTTTGCCGTATTCCTGATGGCCGTCGGCTTTGCCATGGTGATGCTGCTGGACCGCGTTTCGCGTGTTCGTGCGCACGTGTAGCAGGCGATAGGCCCCGCAGTGCGTCACTTTTCGGGTGACACAGTGTGCCCAAACCTGCAAGCCGGGCCGCACCACAGTGTGGCGGCGCGCCGCGTTGGCCGGGCAGGGGAGCCCTGCGGGAGCGCAGGCCAAAACATATTTCAGTCGGTTCAGTGAAAAGATTCTGCGCCCCTACTGGTCAACGGCCATGGAGGCATTATCCTTGAGGACTGACCGCCGCCCGAATGTCGGACGGCACACGTACTGGTACCGTTACGGTGTGAACGTCAAAGCGTAACTACGAAGAGGCGAGAGACAATGACCCAATCCGGATGCAGCTCCTGTTCGTCTGGTGGCGGCGGCGAAAATAAGCCGAACGCCAAGCAGATGATTCAGGACCAGATGATCTCCAGCACGCTGGAGAAGATCAAGTACAAGCTGTTCATCATGAGCGGCAAGGGCGGCGTGGGCAAGAGCTCCGTCACTGTGAACGTTGCGGCCGCGCTGGCCAAGCTGGGCTACAAGGTTGGCATCATGGACGTGGACATCCACGGTCCCAGTGTGCCGCGTCTGCTCGGCCTGTCCGGCCAGCTGGACGGCGACGAGCGTGGCGGCCTCATCAAGCCCAAGGAATACAACGAGAATCTTTCCGCTGTTTCCATGGACAGCCTGCTTAAGGATACGGACCAGGCCGTGCTGTGGCGCGGTCCCATGAAAACGTCCGCCATCCGCCAGTTTATCTCCGACGTCACGTGGGGCGAGCTGGACTTTTTGGTTATCGACTCTCCGCCCGGAACCGGCGACGAGCACATGACCGTGCTCAAGACCATCCCGGACGCCCTGTGTGTGGTGGTGACCACCCCGCAGGAGCTGTCCCTCGCCGACGTGCGCAAGGCCTGCAATTTCCTGCAGTATGCCCATGCCAGCGTCCTTGGCGTGGTGGAGAACATGAGTGGGCTGGTCTGTCCGCACTGCCATGAGGAGATTTCCCTCTTCAAGAAGGGCGGCGGCGAAAAGCTGGCCGAGAAGTACGGCATTCCGTTCCTCGGCGCCATTCCGCTGGACCCGGCCACCGTCGTCGCCAGCGACATCGGCAAGCCCGTGGTGTACCTTGACGAGGAGACCCCCGCCAAGGACGCTCTGCTGAAGATCGCCAAGAAGATTAGCGAAGCCGCCGAGAATAGCCTCGAAGCGGTGTCCACCATTCACGTGTAGTCCGCCTGCGCCGTATGGCGCGGTCCGGGCCTCTAGCCTGCGGGAGCCGTATGCGCCGACCCCTGGCCATAGCGACAGCCGGTGTCATGCTGGCGGCATCACTTGCGATGTCCGCCACGGATGCTCGCGCGGGCAAGATGTATTATTACGTTGACGAGGAGGGCGGGTTCCACTTTACGAACCGGCCCTCCTCGACCGCGTACAGCGTGTTTGCGGTGTTCCGCAATTTTCCGGATAAGAGCCGTGACGAGATTATGCGCGTGGTGAAGCGCATGTCCCGCCGTCACGGGGTGGATTCCAACCTCGTCGCCGCAGTCATCGAGGTGGAGTCGAATTTTGAACCAGACGCCGTGTCGCACAAGGGCGCTCAGGGGCTTATGCAAATCATGCCCGCGACAGGCAAGGACCTTGGCCTCAAAAAGCCTTTCGACATGGAAGACAACATCGAGGCCGGGGTGAAGTACCTTAAGGAGCAGCTGCGCCGCTTTGGCGACAACGCGCTTGCTCTTGCCGCGTACAACGCCGGTCCCAAGCAGGTCGAGCGATACGACGGCATCCCCCCTTTCCCCGAAACCCGGCAATACGTCCAAAAAGTACTTTCCATCTATAAACGACTCAAAGGCGGCAAACCCTAATGATCGAGCTCAACCTGGCGAACAAGCTCACCCTTGCGCGCATTCTTGGTGTACCCGTAATCGTTCTCCTGTTGTATTTTCCCACCAAGATGACCTGTCTGTTGGCCATGCTGGTCTTCATCATCGCATCCCTGACGGACCTGTTCGACGGCCTTGTGGCGCGCCGTCTGGGCATGGTGACCAATTTCGGCAAATTTCTCGATCCGCTTGCGGACAAGATTCTGGTCGGCTCCGTGCTGATTATGCTGGTGGAGCTGGGCTGGGTGCCCGCGTGGGTGGTTATCATCATTGTTGCCCGCGAAACGACGGTGACGGGCCTTCGCGCCGTGGCGTCGGACATGGGTATGGTCCTTGCGGCGGACAAGTACGGCAAGCTGAAAACCGTTATTCAGATTCTGGCACTGTGTCCTTTGCTGTTGCATTTTGAATGGTTTGGCTTTGATCCGGTCGGCATCGGCACCTTCTTCCTCTACATCGCGCTTGTGCTCACAGTGTTCTCTGGCGGGAATTACCTGTACAAATTCTATAAGAACTGGTTAGATGAAGAGCGTGAGGCCTAGTGCCATGGGGTTGTGGCATAGCATTGTGTTGTGCCATAAATGCAGTGCGTTAACTGCGGGGGTGCCGTATGGCTCAGATTGATGCGTTCTTTAAGATGATGCATGAGATGGGGGCGTCGGACCTCCATCTCTCCAGTGGCAGCCAGCCCATCATTCGACTGCATGGTGAGCTGGAACGGGTGAAATACAAGGTGCTTGAGCATGATGAACTCAAAAAGCTCCTGTTTGAAATCACCCCGGAAGCCAAGGTGAAGGAATTTGAGGAAACAGGCGATATCGACTTCGCCTACGAGGTCCCGAACCTCGCCCGCTACAGGGTGAACTTCTTCAACCAATCCCGAGGCATCGCAGGCGTCTTCCGCGAAATTCCGCAGAAGATTCTGACCATCGAAGACCTTGCCCTGCCGGAGGTGCTCCGCAGCCTCTGCTTGCTCCCCAAGGGACTTGTCCTTGTGACTGGCCCGACCGGTAGCGGTAAGTCCACCACCCTTGCTGCGATGGTGGACTACTGCAACAGGATGCGCCGTCAGCATATCCTGACCATCGAAGACCCTATCGAGTTCGTCCACACTCCCAACCAGAGCCTAATCAACCAGCGTGAACTCGGGCGCGACACCAAGAGCTTCTCCGCCGCCCTGCGCGGCGCGCTCCGTGAGGACCCGGACGTCATCCTCGTTGGCGAAATGCGCGACCTGGAGACCATCCAGCTGGCCCTTGAGGCGGCAGAGACCGGCCACTTGGTGTTTTCCACCTTGCATACCATCTCGGCGGCAAAGACCGTGGACCGTATTATCGAGGTGTTCCCCGGCGACCTGCAGGCGCAGATTCGCGCCGGACTGTCCGAGGCACTGCGCGCCGTGGTGGCGCAGAACCTGTTCAAGCGCGTGGATACCAAGGGCCGCGTGGCCGCGTTGGAAATCCTCATCGGCATCCCGTCCGTGCGCAACCTCATCCGCGAGAACAAGACCTTCCAGCTCAACTCCGTCATCGAGACCGGCAAACGCTACGGCATGCAGACGCTTGACGACGAAATCCTGCGTCTGCTCCAGAAGGGCATGATCGACCCCAACGATGCCTACGAAAAGGCGGTGGAGAAGAGCAAGTTCAAGCAGTACCTGACAAAGGACCCGAACGACTTCACCGAAGGCTGACGGAGGGGCTGTCATGCTGCGTTCGCAATTGGACCATGTCATCGGGCAGGTGCTGGACGCCAATCCCGATACCTCGGACATCTTTTTCGTGGCGGGAAAGCCGCTGCAGGCCGAGGTGCACGGCAAATTGACCGATGTGGAACTGGACCCCGGCCTTGGGGCGCTGTCGCCAAACCAGACCGAATCCTGCGCCTTCTGCATGATGGGGCGCAACCAGCGCGTCTATGACGACCTTGTCCAGCACGGCTCATGCGATTTGTCGTACGAGCTTTTGGGCCGCGCGCGGTTTAGGGTGAATATTTTCAGCCAGCGTGGTTCGCTGTCCATCGTGATGCGCCAGTTGTCCACGGACGTGCCGACATTTGAAAAGCTGGGACTGCCGGGCATCTTTGAGGAGATGGCGCTGGAGAAATTTGGCCTCATCCTCGTTACCGGCTCCACGGGCAGTGGTAAATCAACCACCCTTGCCGCGCTTATCGATTCCATCAACGCCCAATTCCCTGTCCATATCCTCACCCTTGAAGACCCTGTTGAATTCGTCCACCCGCACAAGATGGGTACCGTGAACCAGCGCGAAATGGGGCAGGACTTCGATAGTTTCGCCTCGGGCCTTCGCGCGGCGTTGCGCCAAGCGCCCAAGGTCATCCTCGTCGGCGAAATCCGCGATAACGAAACCATCGAAATCGCCATGCAGGCGGCTGAGACGGGGCATCTTGTCCTCGGCACGCTGCATACGTCCGACACGGGGCAGACCATCAACCGCATCATCGGCATGTTTGAGCCGTCCGAAGAGCACCTTGTGCGCCAGCGCCTTGGTGAAAGTGTGAAGTTCGTCGTCTCCCAGCGCCTGTGCCCCAAGGAGGGCGGCGGGCGCGTGGCGGCTTTTGAAATCCTGCGCAACAACCTGCGCATCAAGGACATCATCGTCAACGGCGAAACGCCGGAGAAGACGTTCTACAACGTGCTGGAAACCTCCGAGACCTTCGGCATGATGACATTTGACCAATGTCTGGCCCGGCTGTTTGAGGAGGGAAAAATCAGCGAGGATACGGCGACCATCTATGCATCCGACAAGTCCGCGTTGATGCAGCGGCTTGATAGAATTAAGACCCTGCGCGGTGATCAGGTGACGGATATCTCCGGCTTGGAGATTGACAACGATTACGGCAAGGAGTAGCCCGCCGCTTTTGCGGCGCTTCAGGGAGGCGGCTATGCAGGTGACCTGCTCGTCATGCCAGAATGTGCTGAATATTCCGGATGAGAAGATCCCGGCCAGTGGCCGGTTTAACGTCAAGTGCCCCCACTGCGCGAACAAGATTCTCGTGGAAGGGGCGCCCGCAACGGAGCGGCGCGAGGCTCCGGCCAAAAAGGTTTCGGCCCCGCCAAAGCCGGAGCTGAATCTGCCCGCTGTGGAGCCGGACATCATTCCGCCCGGCACTGAAGCGGCGTTTATTTTTGTGCAGGACGGCGGCTGGAAGAGCGCCGCTAAGGCGTGGCTGGAGCAAAAAGGCTACTTTGCCGGGGGCG
>NZ_JBUDSW010000086.1:0-13132 GCF_054921475.1 Desulfobaculum sp.
TGATGAGTCCATCGCGCCGCACCAGCCTGCCGCCCTTCTGGACCACGAGGCGACCGGGCAAAATGCACAGTTCGCCGTAGTCCTCAAGGTAGTAGTCCATGATGCGCTGCAGCTTTTCACGGGGGATGCTGGTCTGGTCGCCGCGCTCACGCGGGGCCTTCCACAATTCCGTGGCCGCCAGCACCTTCCACTCATCGGGCTTCAGGTTGCCCACGGGGGACGCAATCTCGCCAAGACGCACGACATCGCCCTGCACCACTGCGGCGTCCCGGACGGCGATGCGCCACGTTGGCCGCGTCTCCCCGGCCTGCGCCACGGCAACGAACAGCCAGCACAGCACAACCAGCGCCCCAATAAGGGTCGCCAGCACCGGAGCAAAGTCCGACAGCCTGCGTCCTGCTGCGGTGTCGCGTGTCATATTCATCGCATCCTCCTTGGCTCGGTCATGCTATCGCTTCAGCTGGTTGGCAATCTGGAGCATCTGGTCCGAGGTGGTCACAGCCTTGGAGTTCACCTCGTAGGCGCGCTGGCCAACGATCATCTGCACCATTTCGTCAACGATTTCGACGTTGGACATTTCAATGAAACCCTGAGCGACGGTGCCAACGTTGTCCTCGCCCGGGGTGCCTTCGGTGGCGTCGCCGGATGCCTCGGTCGGCAGATACAGGTTCTTGCCGATGCTGTTGAGGCCTGCGGGGTTGACGAAGGTGTAGAGCGGGATATCCGTTGCCGCCAGTTCCTCGCCGTTCTTGTCCAAGGCCGCCATATGGCCCTTGTCCGTGATGACGATGTTGGCGGTGTCCACCGGCACGGTGAACTCGGGCTGCAGGGTGTAGCCGTTGGCCGTCACAACAGTGCCCTCGTTGTCCAACTTGAACGCACCGGCGCGGGTGTAGGCCTGCTCACCGTTCATATCCACCTGAAAGAAGCCATCGCCCTCGATGACCATGTCCAACGGATTGTTGGTGTTCTGAAAGTCACCCTGGGTGAAAAACTTGTGTACCGTCGTGGGTTTGACACCCATACCAACCTGCAGGCCGGTGGGGGTGAAGCCGCCGCCGTCGGTCGGGGAACCCGCCATTTTGAGGTTCTGGTACATCAGGTCCTCGAACTCCGCCCGGCTCTTTTTAAAGCCAATGGTATTCACGTTGGCGAGGTTGTTCGAGATGACGTCAATGTTGAGCTGCTGGGCGACCATGCCCGTCGCGGCCGTCCATAAGGATCGCATCATGGTGAGTAGCCTCCTGATCAGACCTTGCCGACCTTATTGATTGCGTTGGAGTCCGTCTCCTTCGACGTGGTGATAACCTTCTGATAGGCCTCGAAGGAGCGCTGGGTTTCGATCATCTTGACCATTTCGGTCACGACCTCGACGTTGGGGGCCTCGAGGTAGCCCTGTGCCACCTGCGCCTCCAGTGCCGGTTCTTCAACGGCCTGACGGTCGGGGTGGATTTCGAAAAGGTTCTGCCCCACCTTGCGCAGGGCGGTCAGGTTGCTGACCGTAGACAGCTGGATGGCGTCCAGCGCCTCGCCGTCGGCGAAAATCTGACCATCCGCCGTCACGCTCAGGCGCGTGCTGGGCGGCACGGCAATGGGGCCGCCCTCGCCGAGGAGCTGATGCCCGTCCGCGTTGACGATGATGCCGTCCGGCCCCACGGTGAAGTGGCCGTTTCTAGTGTAGTAGTCACCGTTGTCGTTGCGGACCTTGAAGAAGCCCTCGCCCGAGATGGCAAGGTCCAGCGGGTTGTCCGACTTCTTCATACTCCCCTGACTAAAATCAATGCGCGACTCCGCTATGCGGACTTTTGACAGATAGTCCGGTTCCGGGAAAAGCGGCTTGGAACGGACGTTCAAAACCGGTTCCCGAATCACGTCATGAGCGAAGCGAACGAACACGTCACGAAAGGCCATCCGGTCGCGTTTGTAGCCGGTGGTGTTCACGTTCGCCAAATTATTGGCGATGGTGTTCATGCGGTGCTCTTGGGTCAAAGCCCCGAAAAGCGCGCTATACATACCGTCTTGCATTTTTCCGCCTCCTTGGCGCGAGTTTCCTGTGCCTAGAGAAGCAAGTACCGCGCCAAAAGGAATTCGGTATGCCACAGCATTTTTCTGCCTCCGCGCCAGCGCGCACCAAAGCCCGCCGCATGAGAACCATTCTCATGCGGGATTTCTCTTTCAAAAGGGTTTAACCCTGTTCTATATTATGGTAATTGATTGCGTGTTGGCGGCTGCGCCCACGCAAAGCCGTCCGTGAATCCGGCATTTTTTCTGCGCGAGGCAAAATCAAAAATTACCGGATTTTACCCTGGACGCTTGACAAGGTGCCCCAATTTGGTATTTCGTCTCGTTCCGAGGCGCGGGTGTAACTCAGCTGGTAGAGTACAAGCTTCCCAAGCTTGGAGTCGCGAGTTCGAACCTCGTCACCCGCTCCAGAACTTCTAACCCCTCGGATCTATTCCAAAATGAGACGAGTGGACCTCGCGGTCCACTTTTTTTTTCAGGCAGATCACACTATGAACACACATCTGATTCAGGAACTTGATGACCTGATCAGGCCCATGGCTGAAGCACAGGGCCTGTGGTTGTGGGGCATCGACCTTGCGGGTAACGACAACCGCTCCGTCCTGCGCGTGTACGTTGAAACAGACGACGGCGTCACCATCGCCGAATGCGCACGCCTCTCCCGCGACCTCAGCGTGGCCCTTGACGTGGAAGACCTCATTCCAGGCAAGTACACCTTGGAAGTCTCCTCGCCGGGACTGAATCGCAAGTTTTTCTCTGCGGACCAGATGGCTGCCTACGTGGGCCAGGATGTGTCCGTTACCCTGCTGGAGCCTCTGGAAGGCCAAAAGGGATATACCGGAAAGCTCGTCTCCGTCGATGGGCAGACCATTACCATTAATGATGGGACAGATGCACTCTCGTGCAACTGGGACGAGATTAAGAAGGCTAACCTCCGCTATGCGTTTCCGGAACCCGGCGCCAAGGGGAGAAAAGGCTAGGACTTCAATCGGCAAGCCGAGCTTGGAGGTTTTTCCATGAGTATGGAACTGAAAAAAGCCATAGAACAGATCAGCAAAGACAAGGGCATCGACCGCGACCTGCTCGTCGATACCCTTGAAGAAGCCGTTCGCTCCTCCGTCGTACGCAAGTACGGCGATGACATCGACATCGAAGTCAGCCTCAATGAGGAAACCGGCGAAATCGAAGTATATCAGTTCAAAGCGGTTGTCGCAGAGGTCAACGACCCGGCAACCGAAATCACTATCGAAGACGCACAGGAACATGATCCCGGTGCGCAGGTTGACGACGAGCTGGGCTTCCGCCTTAACGTCGAAGACCTCGGACGCATCGCCGCCCAGTCCGCCAAACAGGTGATCATCCAGCGTATGCGCGACGCAGAGCAGGAAATCATCTACGAGGAATACAAGGACCGCGTCGGCGAAATCATCAGCGGCATCATCCAGCGCCGCGACAAGGCTGGCTGGATCATCAACCTTGGCAGAACGGAAGCCCTTCTGCCCAAGGACCAGCAGATTCCCAGAGAGCGCTACAAGCGTGGCGACCGCGTGCAGTGTTACCTCACCGAGGTACGCCGCGAGGGCCGTGGCCCGCAGGTCATCGTGTCCCGCTCCTGCCCGGAGTACATGTCCGCCCTCTTCAAGAGGGAAGTGCCCGAAGTGGCAGACGGCACCGTGCGTATTCTCGGTGTCGCCCGCGATCCGGGCAGCCGCGCCAAGGTTGCCGTCCAGTCCAGCGACAGGGACGTCGATCCCGTGGGCGCATGTGTCGGCATCCGTGGCTCGCGCATCCAGAACATCGTTCAGGAACTGCGCGGCGAACGCATCGACATTGTCGTGTGGAGCCCGGATGTAGCAACCTACGCTGTCAACGCCCTCTCCCCCGCCGTTATCTCCCGCATTACGGTGGATGAGGAAGAGAACATGCTTGAAGTCGTCGTGCCCGACGATCAGCTCACGCTGGCCATTGGCCGCAAGGGGCAGAACGTCAAGCTGGCCGCGCGCCTCTTGGGTTGGAAGATCGATATCTTTACTGAGTCCCGCTACGGCGACCTCCACGCAGAGCTCCAGCACCTGGAGCAGATTGCCAGCGTGGCCGAGGTCCCCGTGGAAGAGTTCCTTGCCGCTGGCTTTGATTCCGTGGACAAGCTGGATTCCGCAGAGGATGAAGACCTGCTCTCCATTGAGTCGCTGTCCGAATCCCAGATCGGTGATGTCCGCTCCGCTATCAACCTGCTGCGTTCGTTCCAGGCTGATGAAGCCGAGGGCGACGAAGAAGATGAGGTATCGGCGGAAGAGTTCGCCGAAGTCGCAGCCGCAGAAGGTGACGAAGTCACTGAGGAAACTCCCGAAGAGGAGTAACGGATGTCCGTCCGATGACGGATGCCGTATCGAACACGATGGAAACACGGAACAGACATGTCCCCGTACGCCGGTGCGTTATTTGCGGCCGGCGGCTCCCGAAGCACGAGCTTACGCGCTATGTCCGCTCGGACGGGGACACGCCTGCCCTCTTGCGGGACGAAACGGGCACACTGCCCGGCCGAGGGTATTATCTCTGTTCCGATGCAGACTGCGGCAAGCGGTTTCCCAAATACAAGGGCTGGCGCAAGAAAAGCCAGGGGGTTAAACATGGAAGAAAAATTTCGGGTTAAAGACATATCAACGGAGCTCGGGGTTACGAACAAGGATCTGCTGCACGCATGCCGCGAGCTCGGTATCCAAGTGAAGAGCCACATGAGCACGTTGACCGCCGACGAGGTGGCGACCGTTCGCTCCAAGATGCAGGATACGTCCGCATCCGGTGAGGTGGTTCGGAAGGAAGTACAGCCCGGTATGGTCGTTCGCCGACGCAGAAAAAAGGTCAAAGAGACCGATAAGCCCGCCGAGGCAACGGAAGAGAAGGCTTCCGAAGAGGCTCCCAAGCAGGCCGCAGCGCCCGAAGGCGCTGACGACTCGGCCAAAGCGCCACAGGCCGATTCCGAATCTGCCGACGCTCCCGAAGCCACTGAAGAGCCCGCCGAAAAGCCCAAGACCGCGGCCAAGGCTAAGCCTGCCAAACCCGCCAAGAAATCCGAGCCGAAGGTCAAAGTCATCAAGCCCAAGAAAGAAAAAACCCCTGAGCCCGAAGTGATCGTAGAAGAGAAAAAGCCCGCATCCGAAGCCGTGAAGACCCCCGACGCCGTTAAGGCAGCCCCCGCCACCGCCGCGCCCGAAGCCGAAGAAAAGAAGGCTGAAGGTAAAGACGCAAAGGCTGGCGCAGCCGCCAAAGCCAAGGCCCCCAAAAAGGACGCCGAAGCCGCACAGCCCGCAGACAAAGCGCCCGCTGAATCCGCCGACAAGGCCAAGGATTCCGAAAAGCCCGAGACCAAAACGGCCAAGAGCGACGACAAAGCTGCCGCTGACGACGACAAAAAGGGCAAGAAAAAGAAGAAGACCAAAAAGAAGGACGCTCCCGTAGCGCCCAAGGTCCGCGTTATTTCCCGTCCTGACCCCAATGCGCAGCCCGCACGCCCCGCGCCCACGCGCCCTGCTGCTGGTGACTCCCACGTGAACCTCGGTGCCCGCATGGGTGGCCGTCCCGGCGGTCGTCCCGGTGGACCCGGTCGTCCTGCCGGTGGACGCCCCGGCGGCGGCGCTGGCCGTCCCGGTGGTGGACGTCCCGGTGGCGGCGCTGGCCGTCCCGGCGGCGGTGCTCCCCGTCCCGGTGGTGGTCGTCCCGGCGCGCCCGGCTTTACGCCCGGTGGTGCCCCCGCGACGCCGCCAACGAGCGAGCAGCAGCGCCGCAACAAGAAGAAGAAGGACAAGCGCGTTGTCGACTTCTCCAAGAAGTCCAACGAGGATCACTTCGGCTTCCAGAAGCGCAACCGCAAGAAGAAAGGCCGCGGTGGCGCAGATGCTTCGCAGCATCAGGTCAGCACGCAGCCCATCAAGGCCGCAAAGCGTAAGGTCAAGATGGAGGAAGCCATCCGTCTGTCCGACCTCGCCAAGCAGATGGGCACCAAGGCTCAGGCCCTTATCAAGGTGCTCTTCGACCTCGGCGTGATGGCGACCATCAACCAGTCCCTGGACTTCGAGACCGCAACCCTCGTTGCCGCCGAATTCGGCTACGAGATGGAAAAGGTCGGCTTCTCCGAGGCCGAATACCTCGCGCCCGAAGAAGCGGATAGCCCCGAGACCCTCAAGCCGCGCGCTCCTGTCGTGACCATCATGGGCCACGTTGACCACGGTAAAACGTCTCTGCTGGACGCCATCCGCAAGTCCAAGATCACCACTGGTGAGGCTGGCGGCATCACCCAGCACATCGGCGCGTACGACGTGGAAACCGACCGCGGCAAGGTTGTCTTCCTCGACACCCCCGGTCACGAAGCGTTTACCGCCATGCGTGCCCGCGGCGCTCAGGTGACGGACATCGTCATTCTGGTTGTGGCCGCCGACGACGGCGTCATGGACCAGACCCGCGAGGCCATCAACCACTCCAAGGCTGCTGGCGTGCCCATCATCGTGGCCGTCAACAAGATGGATAAGGAAGAAGCCAACCCCGAACGCGCTCTGCGCGAACTGGCCGACCACGGCTTGGTTCCTGAAGACTGGGGCGGCGACACCATCTTTGTGAACGTGTCTGCCAAGACCGGCATGAACCTCGACACTCTGCTCGAAATGGTTCTGCTGCAGGCCGAGTTCCTGGAACTCAAGGCCAACCCGGACAAGCGCGCTGTCGGCCACGTTGTCGAAGCACGTCTGGACAAGGGCCGTGGCGCTGTCGCCACCGTGCTCATCCAGGGCGGTACCCTGAATCAGGGCGACGCCTTTGTCTGCGGCACCCACAACGGCCGCGTCCGTGCCATGCACAATGACAAGGGCAAAAAGATCAAGATGGCTGGTCCGTCCATCCCTGTGGAAGTTCAGGGCTTTGACGGTGTGCCGGAAGCAGGTGACGAGTTCATCTGTGTTGAGGACGATAAGGTTGCACGCCGCATCGCCAGCGACCGCCAGATCAAGGAACGCGAACGCGCCCTTGCCCGCGAGTCCAAGGTGACGCTGGAAAGCTTCCTCGCCTCCCGCCCCAACGCGGACGTGCAGACCCTGAACCTCGTGCTCAAGGCCGACGTGCAGGGCTCCCTGGAAGCCATTACCGAAGCCGTGCTCAAGCTCTCCACCGACAAGGTGAAGGTTGACGTTGTGCACAGCGCCGCCGGTGCCATCACGGAATCCGACATTCTGCTGGCCGCCGCATCGCAGGCCATCATCATCGGCTTCAACGTGCGCCCCACGGCAAAAATCAAGGACGTTGCCGACTTGGAGAACGTGGAAATCCGTTTCTACGACATCATCTACAAGCTCGTCAGCGACATCAAGGACGCCATGACCGGCATGCTCGCGCCTGTCATCACCGAGAAGTACCTCGGTCAGGCCGAAGTCCGCGAGACCTTCGGCATCCCGAAGGTCGGCACCGTTGCCGGTTGCTTCGTCGTGGACGGCGAGCTGCGCCGCAACGCTGGCATCCGCCTGCTGCGCGACGGTGTGGTTATCTACACCGGCAAGCTCAACTCCCTGAAGCGCTTCAAGGACGACGTCAAGGAAGTGCGTAAGGGCTACGAATGCGGCGGCGGTCTTGAGAACTTCAACGACATCAAGGTCGGCGACGTCATCGAAGCCTTCGAGGAAGTGGAAGTCGCAGCAACGCTCGACGACTAGCCACGGCCGCAAGGCTGAGGGTTCACCATGCACATTGGTACTCTCACCCTCACATTCAGACTGCACGGCAACCGCTCCCTCAAGGGAAAACGACGCGTTGCCGTCAGTTTGAAAGACAAGATACGACACCGCTTCAATGCAGCGGTAAGTGAGATACACGCCCAGGACAACCATCACCGGCTTGTCCTGGGCGTGGTCACTGTCTCGACAAGTGCTCGGCACACAGAAAGTCGGCTGGCGAAAATCCTGGAGATGGTTCAGGATGTGACCAGTGAAGAACTGGTTGACAGCCAGATGGAAATTTTCAGCGCCGGCGAAGACCCGGACACGCTTTTCTAGGATACATCATGCAACGTTCCAATTCCCGCAGAGCCCATAGACTGGGCGACCAAATCATGCGCGAGGTGGCTACCATCATCACGCAGGAAATCGGCGACCCCCGCACGGAGATGGTCACCGTCAGCGGCGTACGGATGAACAAGGACCTGTCCATCGCCGAGGTGCTCTACACCTCCTATGGCTCTGACGAGGACCGCGAAGCCGCGGCGCTCGCCCTGGACAAGGCGACCGGCCACATCCGCTCCCTCCTCGGCAAGCGCCTGAGGAACAAGTATCTGCCCAAAATCCGCTTCGTTTACGACGAATATCTGGAGGATATGGTCTATGACCACCCCCAGAACGACGATTAAAGACATCCTCGCCAGTGGTGAGAGCTTTCTCATTGCGGCGCACACCAGCCCCGACGGCGACGCCATGGGCTCGTCCGTCGCTCTCGCGCATCTGCTGACCCGCCTCGGCAAATCCGTCACCATTTACAATGCCTCTGGCATGCCCGACCAATTCGCTTGGCTGGACACGCCCGTCCCGGTCGTCACCGAACTGCCGGGCGAGTTGCCCCAGTGGGTCATCGCGCTGGACAGCGGCGACCTGCACCGCCTTGGCGACGCATTGGCCGCGCGCTTTACGCGCCGTGGAACGGTCTGCATCGACCATCACCTTGGCAATCCCGAATATGCCGAAGTGAACTGGGTGGACCCGTCCTTCTCGTCCGTCGGCGAAATGGTGGCGAACCTTGCTCAGGATTTGGACGTTCCGCTCAGCGGCGGGCTTGGCGAAGGCATCTACCTTGCCCTTGTCACGGATACAGGCTACTTCAGCTACGGCAACACCTCGCCGGACACCATGATGCTGGCTGCGGACATCCTGCGCGAAGGCCTTGATCCGGAGTTCTTCAACGCCCGGTTTCTGAACCAGTGGTCCCTTGGGCGCATGCAGTTGTGGTCACGCGTTTTTGGCGCGGCAAGTGTGCATCTGGACGGCACCATCGGCACCATCCGCATCACGGAAGCCATGCTTGAAGAAACCGGCACCTCCAGCGAGGACACCGACGGGCTGGTGAATTACGTGCGGCGCATCAAAGGCGTCAAAGCAGCCATCAGCCTGCGTGAGGACGGCCCGACGCAGACCAAGATCAGCTTCCGCTCCTCCGGCCTTGTCAATGTGCAGGCCATTGCCAGCACCCTTGGCGGCGGCGGGCACAAAAACGCCGCTGGCGCGCTCATCAAGGCCCCCATCGACGAGGCCGAACGCATCGTCCTCGACGCCACCCGAGACTATCTTTCCTGCAAGTAGCACCGCACATACATGGGCAAAAAAAGAAAACGCAGTAAAAATCAGCACGACGGCATTCTTGTTCTGAACAAGCCGTCCGGCCCCACATCGGCCCACTGCCTGAATATCATCCGCCGCAAGCTGGACCAAGGCCGCATCGGCCACGCCGGTACCCTTGACCCCATGGCGCAAGGCGTTCTGCTCGTGCTCCTCGGGCACGGCACCAAGCTGGCGCCATACTTGACAAATGGCGTCAAAACGTATTCAGGACAGTTTCGTCTTGGGCAAAAAACCGATACATACGATGCCGAAGGCACAATTGTTGAAGAATTGCCATTTGACCATCTCTCCCCTGAAAAGGTAGAAGAGGGTGTTCTTTCGTGGTTGAATCTTGAAACGCAGGACGTTCCGCCCGTCTCCGCGGCCAAGCATCAGGGCAAGCCCCTGTACGCCCTTGCCCGGGAAGGGAAGGAAGTCCCCATCAAGACGAAGCCCATACATATTTCCCACGCCGAGGTTCTGGAAATGGACCTGCCGTGGGCGCGCTTCCGAGTCAGCTGCTCCGCCGGAACCTACGTGCGGTCCCTGGTCCACAGCTTGGGGATTCGACTCGGCTCCGGAGCAGTGCTTACAGAGTTGATTCGGGAGAATTGCCATCCGTTCGGGCTTGATCAGGCGTTCGATTTGGACGACCTTGTCGAGCATCCGGAATTGCTGGCCGAGCGGGTTATCCCCATGCGGGATGCCCTGCCGCACTGGCCCGCCCTGCACCTCTCTGAGGCGCAAGCGGCGCAGGTGCAAAACGGCACATGGCTGCCTGTGACGTCAGTTGGCGAACAGGACCAGCCAGCCCTGCCCGGCACGCTCGCCATGCTCATTGGCCCAGACGAGACGCCTCTGGCGCTCGTGGAAGCCAAAGAGCGCGACGGGATGGTTCTTTGGTCAATACTCCGCGGCCTTTGGTAGCACTGCGAAGCCGCACCCCCGCATATAGCGGACACAACCCCCATTTTTGGAGGATATCGCTGTGGTTATGACACCCGAAGTCAAGGCTCAGATCATCGAAGAGTACAAGCAGCACGAAGGCGACACCGGTTCCCCCGAGGTTCAGGTCGCTCTGCTGACGTCCCGCATCCAGTACCTCACCGAACACTTCAAGACCCACAAGAAGGATTTCCATTCTCGTACGGGTCTGCTGAAGCTGGTCGGTCAGCGCCGGAAACTGCTGAACTACCTCAAGAAGAATGACGTTCAGCGCTACAGGGACCTCATCGCACGTCTGGGTCTGCGTAAGTAGCAATCATGGTTGGGAGGCCTTCGGGCCTCCCCCACCCCCGAAGCGTGTAAACAGCTGCGAGGTTGCGACAATGGGGCGACCCTTCTCCGCAACGCCCTATTCTTACAACTTTGCAGCGTTACTCGTACCTCGGGGGATACGGTCTTGTAAGGGTACAAGGCCGAAACATTATCAAGAGGTATCTATTACATGAGTACACTGACTTTCACTCCCACCCGCAAATCCGCCATCATTGGCGGCAACGAGATCTCTTTCGAAACCGGCAAGCTTGCTAAGCAGGCCCATGGTTCCGTTTGGGTCCAGTGCGGTGGCACCGTCGTCCTCGTGACGGCCGTGACCCAGAAGCTGCCCGAAGACAAGGGCTTCTTCCCCCTTACCGTTGAATACAAAGAACTCGCCTACGCCGCCGGCCGCATCCCCGGCAGCTTCTTCCGCCGCGAAGTGGGCCGCCCCAGCGAGCGCGAAGTTCTCGTCTGCCGCCTGATCGACCGCCCCTGCCGTCCGCTGTTCCCCGAAGGATTCCGCGACGAGGTGCAGATCATCGCTCAGGTGCACTCCGCTGACGATGTGCACGATCCCGACGTTCTCGCCATCACTGGCGCGTCCGCCGCTCTGCACACCTCCAAGATTCCCTTCATGGGCCCCATCGCCGGTGGCCGCATTGGCTACATCAACAAGGAATTCGTGTTCAATCCCACCTACGCGCAGATTGAACAGAGCGAACTGAACCTCGTGATGGCCGGCAGCCGTGACGCCGTTGTCATGGTTGAAGGTTCCGCGCAGTTCGCCCCCGAAACCCTTATTGCCGACGCCATTGAATGGGGTCACCAGCAGATGCAGCCCCTGCTGGACGCTCAGGACGCCCTGCGCGAAGCCTGCGGCCAGCCCAAGCTGGAAGTCGCCACTCCCGAGCAGGACGCCGAAGTCCGCGCGGCCATCGAAGAGATCGCCACGCCCAAGCTGCAGGAAGCCCTCTTCATCCCTGAAAAGCTTGAGCGCTACGCCGCCAAGGACGCCATCAAGGACGAAGTGAAGGAAGCCCTTGCCGAGCGCTTCGCCGAAGCGCCGGAGCGCACCAAGTGCCTCGGCGACGTCCTCAAGGACATCACCAAGCGCATCGTGCGTGGCCGCATCAAGGAAGAAAAGACCCGTATCGACGGCCGCGACCTGACCACGGTTCGTCCCATCGGTATTGAAGTTGGCCTTCTGCCCCGCACCCACGGCTCCTCCCTGTTCTCCCGCGGTGAAACGCAGGCCATGGTCACCGCGACCATGGGCAGCTCCCGTGATGAGCAGCGCATGGACTCCCTCGTGGGCGACTGCGTGAAGCGCTTCATGCTGCATTACAACTTCCCGCCCTACTGCGTGGGTGAAGCCCGCTTCCTGCGTGGCCCCTCCCGCCGCGAAATCGGCCATGGCACCCTCGCCGAGCGCGCCATTGCTCCGATTCTGCCCAAGGACGACGAGTTCCCCTTCACCATCCGCGTCGTGTCCGAGATTATGGAATCCAACGGTTCCTCCTCCATGGCGTCGGTGTGCGGTTCCTCCCTCGCTCTGATGGACGCCGGTATTCCGGTGAAGACCTCCATCGCTGGCGTGGCCATGGGCCTCATCAAGGAAGAGGACGACTACCTCGTGCTTACCGACATCCTCGGTGACGAGGACGCCCTCGGCGATATGGACTTCAAGGTGGCCGGCTCCCGCGAGGGCGTGACCGCCATCCAGATGGACATCAAAATCTCCGGCATTCCCTCTCAGGTGCTGCGCGACGCTCTTGGTCAGGCCAAGGCCGGCCGCGTTCACATCCTGGACCAGATGGACCAGGTCATCGAAGCACCCCGCGACGAGGTTTCCGAGTACGCCCCGCAGCTGGAAATTGTTACGGTGCACCCGGACAAGATCCGTTCCGTTATCGGACCCGGCGGCAAGAACATTAAGGCCATCACCGCCGACACCGGCGCTGACATCGACATCGAAGACGACGGCCGCGTGTTCATCTTCGCCCCGACCAAGGAATCCCTCGAACGCGCCCGGGAAATGGTCCAGTACCATGACCAGACCGCCGAAGTGGGCAAAGACTATGAAGGCCGCGTGACCCGCGTCATCGACTGCGGCGCCATCGTGGAAATCCTTCCCGGTCTGGACGGCCTCGTGCACGTGTCCCAGCTGGACATCCAGCGCGTTGAGCAGCCCAGCGACGTGGTCAGCCTTGGCGACACCGTCAAGGTTAAGGTTCTGGAAGTTGAGCCTTCCGGCCGTGTCCGCCTGTCCCGCAAGGCTGTGCTGATGGAAGAAGCTGGTCAGACCGTTGACCTCGCCGACTTCACCAAGTCCAACAAGCCCCGTGGTGGCGGTGACCGCCGCGGTGGTGACCGTGACCGCCGAGGCGGCCGCGGTGGAGACCGTGGTGGACGTAACGGTGGTGGAGGACGCGGCGGACGCCGCTAATTCCAGCCGACAACGCTGATTGAATGGGGCCGTCTGCGCCTCTAAGCGCAGACGGCCC
>NZ_JBUDSW010000087.1:0-12990 GCF_054921475.1 Desulfobaculum sp.
CATAATCGATGAACGCTCCGCCATTTTCGGTCAAAAAGGATTCGGGATGAAATTGGTAGCCGATGAGGGGCCGCTGAGGATGCGCCAGCACAAAGGGCACGCCCTGCGCGTTGATCGCAAGGACGTCCAGCCCCGCCCCCACTGTGGTGACGTACAGGGAGTGATAGCGCGCCACGGTCCACAGCCGCTGCCGCCAGTGCATCACGTCCTGCCGCCCATGCACGCAGCCCGCAAGGCGCGAGGTGACGCCGCCAAAATGCGCATTAAGAATCTGCATCCCAAGGCACACGCCCAGCACAGGCACGCCGGAATCCACAATGCGCGCGTAGCCGGGATACTCCTCTGGCGCGCCCGGTCCGGGGGATAGTATCACCATGTCCCACTCTGCCGGGTTCACAGCGTCAATCTCCGCCACGGGGACGATGGCGGGCGGGCTTGGGGCCACCTGCGCCACAAGATGCTCCAAGTTCCGCGTAAAACTGTCCCGATTATCGATGATGACGATACGCATCGCACTCTCCGCTCCCGCGCAGGGGACTGGGCCGCCCGGCTGGGTTTGACATCCTTGCCGCCATCGCCCACAACCTCCTACGGGCCACGCGGCCCCCAAGGAGTGCAACAATGCAGACAAGCGACATAGTGAAATTTGACAGGGAGCACATTTGGCATCCCTACACGTCCATGAACAACCCGCTGCCCGTCTACCCCGTGGCGCGGGCCGAAGGCGTCCGCCTGACGCTGGAGGACGGGCGCGAACTCATCGACGGCATGAGCTCGTGGTGGGCCGCCATCCACGGCTATTCCCACCCGCGGCTTGTTCAGGCGCTTACGCAGCAGGCGCAGACCATGTCTCACGTAATGTTTGGCGGCATCACCCACCGCCCCGCCGTGGAGCGGGCGCGCCGCCTTGTGGACATGACGCCCGCGCCGCTCCAGCGCGTGTTCTTTAGCGACTCCGGCTCCGTGTCCGTGGAGGTCGCCATCAAGATGGCCTTTCAATACTGGCTGTCCAAGGGCGAAACGGGGCGCTGCCGCCTGCTGACGGTGCGCGGCGGCTACCACGGCGACACCTTCCGCACCATGAGCGTATGCGACCCGGAAAACGGCATGCACAGCCTGTTCGCCGGCGTGCTTGCCAAAAGCGTCTTCGCCCCCGCCCCCACTCCGGCCTTTGACGAGCCGTGGGAGGACGAACACTTTGACGCCTTTGAGCAGTGTGTCCGCACGCATGAGGGCGAGCTGGCGGCAGTAGTGCTGGAGCCCATCGTTCAGGGCGCGGGCGGCATGCGGTTCTACTCGCCGGAGTTCCTGCGCCGCGTGCGCGAAATCTGCACCCGGACGGGCATTTTGCTCATCGCGGACGAAATAGCCACGGGCTTTGGCCGCTCGGGCAAGCTCTTTGCCTGCGAGCACGCGGGGATTAGCCCGGACATCATGTGCCTTGGCAAGGCGCTCACCGGCGGCACCATGACCCTTGCCGCCACCCTCGCCACGGACCGCGTGGCTGACGGCATCTCGGACGGCGAACTGTCCGTCCTTATGCACGGGCCGACATTTATGGGCAATCCGCTGGCCTGCGCCGTGGCCTGCGCCAGCCTTGACCTGCTGGTTGAAAATGACTGGGCCGCCTCCGTCAGCGCCATTGGCGACCAACTCCGGCGCGAGCTGGCCCCCTGCGCGGACCTGCCCACCGTGCGCGACGTGCGCACCCTTGGGGCCATTGGCGTGGTGGAGACCACCCGCCCCGTGGATATGGCGGCGCTCCAGCGCTTTTTTGTGGACCGCGGCGTCTGGGTACGGCCCTTTGGCCGCCTTGTGTACGTGATGCCGCCCTACATCATGAAGAAGGACGACCTCTCGCAGATAACGTCCGCCATTGTGGACGCCGTGGCGCGCCCGGAGCTGTTGTCATGAGCACTCTGCCCCAACGGCTCTTCGTTACGGGAACGGACACGGACGCAGGCAAAACCGTCATCAGCGCCCTGTTGACCCTTGCGCTGGACGCCCACTACTGGAAGCCCATCCAAAGCGGCGTCAACGAGGACTCGGACACCCGCGACGTGCGGGCACTCACCGGCCTGCCGCAGGAGCGCTTTCTGCCCGAGGCCTACCGCCTGACCGAGCCGCTCTCCCCGCACGAGGCCGCCGCCATTGACGGCGTACGCATTGATTTGGACGCCATCACCACCCCCGCCCTGCCGCAGGATGCGCCGCTGGTCGTAGAGGGCGCGGGCGGCCTGATGGTGCCGCTGAATACCGAAGCCCTGATGCTGGACCTCATCACGCGCCTTGGCCTGCCCGTGGTCGTGGTGGCGCGCTCCGGCCTTGGCACCATCAACCACACCCTGCTGACGCTGGCGGCCCTGCGCGCCGCCGGGGCCGAGGTTGCGGGCGTTATCATGAACGGCCCGCCCCACCCGGCCAATGCAGACGCCATTGCCCACTTTGGACGCGTGCCCGTGCTGGCGCAGGTGCCCATGCTTGATGACCTCTCCCCGCAGGGCCTCAAAAACGCCTGCGCCCGGTACATTCCGTAACCGGACGCAGACAGAGAAAGACCTTCCGGCGCGCGGCGATCCTTCATGGCGCCGCGCGTTTTTTATCCCTGTGGCGCGCCGTCAAACACGCCGCTGACAAACAGCATCCGCCACGAGGCCACAACCTCGGTGCCGCCACCGCAAAGCTCCTCGTACCGGCGGCAAAACGCCGTGTAGCGCGAGCGGGAAAACGCCCGCGCCGCTCCGGCCCCGGTCACGCCCGTGCGCTTCAGCTCGCGCAGAAAGTCGCGCACCGAGGGGTAGCGCATCTGCGCGTCCCACACCCGCGTCTGGCAGGTGACGCCCGGCGTGCCGCTGATTATCCATTCGTACTCCTGCGCGTCGCGCATGGGGACAACATGCCCAAAGCCCGTCTCGCGGCTGACCTGCGCCAACTCGGCAAGGGTTCCCGCCACAAAGATGACAAAGGAAAACCGCCCGCCCGGCCGCAGCAGGCGCAGATTCGCCGGAATGGAGCGCGCCGGGTCGCGGTACCACTGCATGGTGGAGGCGCTCACCAGCAAATCCGCCCGTCCCGGAGAAAGCGGCACCTCTTCGCCATCGGCAACCACAAGGTGCTCGCCGTCGCCCGGACAGTGCATGGCGGCCAACATGCCGGGGGCGATGTCGCACCCAATGTACGTGTCCCACAGGACGTGCGGGCGCAGAAAATCCGTCAGCACGCCGCAGCCGGTGCCAATTTCCACCGTCACCGGGTAATGCCCAAGGGGCACGGCGTCCGCGCAGTCAAAAGCCGCGCGGCGCTGGATGCGGGCCGCGCGTGAATATGTGGCCCCCGCCCTGCTAAAGGAGGCGGCAACCTGCCGTGTGCAGTACGACATCGGCAATGACCTCCTCTGTGATGAAATGTCCTGCGTCAACGCGCTGCAAGCTGGCCCCCGGCGCCATGGCGGCAACGCGCTCCGTTTCGGCAGGCGGGACGATACGGTCCGCCGCGCCGCCGATGAGAACCACATTCGACAGGGCCACATCGGCGGGAATCGCCTCCACCGTGGAGCGCGCCAAAAATCGCAGCCCCTCAGTCAACGCCGGGGCTTCGCCCTGCACCCAGTCTGTGGCCGCGCCGCGGATGCCGCAGTTGCGGTAAAAGCTGCGCACCGTACGCTGGGCCGCCGTGGTCATGTTGGCGGTCATGGTCTCCAGCACGCTGGCCTCAGCGCAGCGGGAAAACGCCGCAAAGGGCGCAACCAGCACAACGCAGTCATACAGTCCAGAAAGCCGCGCAAGGTCCCCTAGGAGGATATGCGCGCCCGTGGACCAGCCCACCAGCACACCGCCGCCCGTCAGCCGGGACAGCACTGCGCCGGGGGATGCGTCCACAAAGGGCGCAATATGCTCGCCCTGCGCGGTCAACCCCGGGAAGAACGCCGCCTGCCCGGCCCAGCCGGACACAACCGTTACGCGCGGCATACGCCACGCTCCTGCGCAAGGTCCGTAAACGCGGCGCAGATGTCATCCATGACCTTGTCCGAAATATCCGCCCGCAGCGAAATGCGCAGACGCGCCGTACCCTGCGGCACCGTGGGCGGGCGGATGGCGGGAACGTACAGCCCCTTGCGGCGCAGATACTCACGCGCGGCGATGGCGGCGTCGTTGTCACCAAGGATGACCGGGATAATCTGGGTGGTGGACCCGCCGGTATCAAAGCCCAGCCCATCAAGATGCCCGCGCAAGCTCTGGCTCAGGTCCGTCAGGCGGCCCGCTAAAGCGGTGTCCGTGGCGACACTGCGCAGGGCGGCGCGGTTGGCGGCCACCACACTGGGCGGCAACGAGGTCGAAAACACAAAGGACCGCCCCCGGTTGCGGATAAGGGCAATGATGTCCTCATCCGCGGCGATGTACGCGCCGTAGGAGCCAAGCGCCTTGCTAAAGGTGCCCATCTGCACGTCCACCTCGCCAGCGCAGCCAAGGGCGTGGCTCAGTCCCTTGCCGTCGCCCAACACGCCCGTGGCGTGGGCCTCGTCTACCACCAGCAGTGCGCCATGGTCCCGGCACAGGCGGACAATGCTCTCCAGGTCGGCGCAGTCGCCATCCATGCTGAACACGCTGTCCGTCACCAAAATTTTCTGCGCCGCGTCTGCGTGCGCCTCCAGCTGGCGGCGCAGGTGGTCCATGTCGTTATGGCGGTAGCGGACGTGACGCGCGCGGGACAGGGTGATGCCGTCGATGATGCTGGCGTGGTTGAGCCTGTCGGAGAACACAGTGGCCGTGCGCCCGGCAAGGGCCGTCATAATGGACAGATTCGCCGCATAGCCGGAACCGACCACAAGGGCCGCCTGCGTCCCCTTAAAGGCCGCCACTTCGCGCTCCAACGCGTCGTAGGCGACGTCCGTGCCAGTCACAATGCGCGAGGCACCACTACCCGCCCCGCCCTCCAGCGCCGCGCGGGCGGCGTGGTCGCGCAGGGCCGCGTGGCCGGAAAGGCCCAGATAGTTGTTGGAGGCAAGGTTCAGGAGCCGTTCCCCTTCATAGGTCAGGTACAGCTCCGCCCCGTGGTCTACCGGCGGCATCTCGCGCAGGAGCGATGCGGCGCGCATGCGCGAAAGCTCCGACGTAATGTGCGTTTTCCAAAATTGATCCTGTGCCATGGGCGGGAGAGCTACCGCAAATACCGCCTTGAAGCAAATAGCCCCTGCCCTGCCGTCTTGCCTTTTTGTCCATTGTATCGGATGGTTGTGATGAATGCGGGAAATGTTTTGCACGTGCGGGCAACGCAACGTCCCCGCCGAGCACTGCGGGCTGGCCCAAAGTGGCCGATGCACGGCGCAAAATGCCCGCGCCCCAGCGCATCTCTCTACGATGCGAGAGCCGTGCAGGCGGAAGATGTCAGCCCCGCAGAGTGCCGGTTTCAACAGCCATAAGGAGGCCGCATGTCCTTCACGCTTCCCCCCTACAAACAGCCGGATTTCACACAGCCGCCCCTCACGGACGCGCCGCTGGCCCGTTTTGTCCCTGTGGAAAGCGCCGGCGTAGCCCCGCAGAGCTTTCACGCCACGTCCATCTATCCGGAGTACTTTCAGCTGGAGCGCGGCATGTGGGTCATGCCCGAAAAATCGCGCATGGACTGCGTGGTGGTGCGCGATGGCGACACACTGCACGTTGTGGAACCGCGCCGCCTTGCCCCGGGCGACCTTGTGTGCGTTGGCAGGCGCGAGGACGGCGAGGACGGCATCTTCGTGCAGACGGAGCCCTTTGGCGCCGTGGACGGCGGCGCGGAAAAATTCGCCTTCCGCACCCGCATGACGCGCGAAAGCTCCTTCTCCATCGACTACGACGAGCTGTACTCCCTGCTGCAATACGAGCGGGACAACGGTTTCATCCTGTGGGTGCTTGGCCCTGCTGTGGTTTTTGACCACGACTCGCGCGAGGCCCTCGCCCGCCTTGTGCGGCAGGGCTATGTCCAGGGCCTGCTTGCGGGCAACGCCCTTGCCACGCACGACATGGAGGCCGCCATACACACCACGGCCCTCGGGCAGGGGCTGTACTCCAAGCGCTCCGCGCCCCTTGGGCACTACCACCATCTGGATACCCTCAACGAGGTCCGCCGCGCCGGGTCCATGCCCGCCGCCATAGAGTCCGGGCTGGTGCGAAACGGCGTCATGCACGCCATCCATGAAAAAAACATCCCCTACGTGCTGGCCGGCTCCATCCGCGACGACGGCCCCATGCCAGAAGTCATGGCGGACTGCTACGCCGCGCAGGATGCCATGCGCGCTCTGGTCCAGCAGGCCACCACGGTCATTGCCATGGCAACCCAGCTGCACTCCATCGCCGTAGGCAACATGACGCCCTCCTACACCGTAACCACACACGGCGTACGCCCCGTCTTCTTCTACTCCGTGGACATGAGTGAATTCGTCATCAACAAGCTGGCGAACCGTGGTTCGCTGTCCGCGCGCTCCATCCTCACCAACGTGCAGGACTTTCTTGTCACCACGGAGCGCGGCCTGCGCGACTGGTGCCGCGAAGGCCCACCGCCCCCGCTGGACGAATAGCCCCGCTTCCGCGCCCTTGCCTCCCTGCCAAATGCATGCGGCGTCCGCCTCCCCGTCTTATGGGAAGCGGACGCCGCTCGTCTCTCACGTCTTCTCAGGTGGCGCCCTTGGCTCCCGCCGGTGCGCCGCCATTCGTTCAAAAGCCCCTGCCCCGCTACAGCACGCCCTTATCCTGCAGGGCCGCGCGCAGGGCGCCATCAAGTGTGGCCTCTGGCGCCGCCTCGGCGCTGTCGGCGTATTCGTACACCACGCGCTGGGCGGGCTTGTCGATGGAGAGGAATCCCGTCAGCTTGGCTGGGGTTCCAAGCAGGACCATATCGCAGTCCACGGCGTTGATGGTGGCCTCAAGGTCCGCCAACTGCTGCTGGCTGTAGCCCATGGCCGGGAGCACCGGCCCCACTTGCGGATACTTGGCAAACACTTCGCGGATGCTGCCCTGCGCGTAGGGACGCGGGTCCACAAGCTCCGCCGCGCCATACGCCCGCGCGGCCACACTGCCCGCGCCAAAGCCCATCTCGCCATGGGTGAGGGTTGGGCCGTCCTCCACCACAAGGACGCGCTTGCCGCGCACGGCCGCCGGATCCGCCACGGACACCGGCGATTCGGCCAGCACCACCTGCGCCTGCGGGCTGTGCCGGGCGATATTCTCGCGGACCATGGCCACGCCTTCGGGCGGCGCGGTGTCCACCTTGTTCACCACGGCAATGTCCGCCATCAGCATATTTGTTTCACCGGGGAAGTAGGTCAGCTCGTGCCCGGCGCGGTGGGGGTCGAAAACCGTAATCTGCACCGTCGGCTTAAAGAACGAGGTGTCGTTATTCCCCCCGTCCCACACGATGACGTCGGCCTCCTTTTCGGCCTCGCGCAGGATGGCCGCGTAGTCCACCCCGGCGTAGACCACAAGGCCGCGCTCCACCAACGGTTCATACTCCTCGCGCTCCTCCACCGTACACTCATGGGCGGTGAAGTCCTCAAAGCTGGCAAAGCGCTGGACCACCTGCCGTGACAGGTCGCCGTAGGGCATGGGGTGACGCACAACCACCACGCGTTTTCCCTCTGCCCGCAGAATGTCGCACACCTTGCGCGTGGTTTGCGACTTGCCGCATCCCGTGCGCACAGCGCAGACGGCCACCACCGGGCGGGAGGACTCCAGCATGGTATACGTCGCCCCTATCATCATAAAATCAGCGCCGCCCGCCATAACGGACGACGCCTTGTGCATCACGTCCTCGTGCCGGACGTCGGAATAGGAAAACGCGACAAGGTCCACCTTGTTGCCGCTGACGATGCGCTCCAGTTCGTCCTCGTGGCAGATGGGGATGCCGTCTGGGTACCCGGCCCCGCAGAGTGCCACCGGGTAGCTTCTGTTCTCGATGCCTTCAATCTGCGAGGCGGTGAAGGCCACAACCTCATAGCGGGGATTATCCCGAAAATAGACATTGAAATTGTGGAAATCGCGGCCCGCCGCGCCCATGATGACGACCTTCTCGACCATGTGTCAGGCTCCTGTGTTCAGGTTCATGCATGTCGATACATCCACGAAAGACCAGACAGGCGATATCGTCAAGGCTCTTTCCGTTTTTTCAGGCCCATGGAGGCGACACCGAAGCCGGGAGAGGCCACAAAAAACGGCGGGGACGCACCGTATGCGTCCCCGCCGCGGGAGTTTTTCGTCTGCGGCTTTTGGCCGCGCTGTGGGTTATTCGCGCATGTCCGCCGTGATGTTTTTCAGCTCCACGGCAAGGCGGGCCAGTTCGGCCACGGCCTCGGTGGACTGGGCCATGGCGTCGGCATTTTCGCTGGCGATGGAGTTGATTTCCTCGGTGGAGCGGTTGATCTGCTCACTGGCTGATGACTGCTCCTCCGCCGCCGTGGCAATGGCCCGGACCTGATCCGCGCCCGACTGCACCATGCTGACGATTTCCTGCAGGGAGCGGCCAGACTGCCCGGCGCGCTCTGTGGTTTCCTGCACGGCGGAGACGGTCTCCTCGGTGCTTTCCAGACTGCGGCGGGCGCTGGTCTGGATGCTTTCGATGTAGACCGCAACCTCACGTGTGGCACTCATGGTCTTTTCCGCCAGCTTACGGACCTCATCCGCCACAACGGCAAAGCCGCGGCCGGCGTCGCCCGCGCGGGCGGCCTCTATGGCGGCGTTGAGCGCCAGCAGGTTGGTCTGGTCCGCAATGTCGGAGATAACATCCATGATGCGGCCAATGCCTTCGGCCTGATCGCCCAGCTCGCCCATGATGGACTTGAGGCTTTCGGAGCGTTCGGCCACGGCGTCGATGATGCTGGCCATTTCGGACACGATGTGCGCGCCCTCGTCGGCCTTGCCGCGTGCGCCGTCCACCAATTCGGCGGCGCTGCCAGCGTTGCGCGCCACTTCCAGCACGGAGGCGTTCATCTGCTCCATGGCGGTGGCGGCTTCGGCAGTGCGGCGCAGCTGTTCGCCGGAGCCCTGATTGGACTCGTCAATCTGGGCGGCAAGCTCCTCGGACGCCGAGGACACCTGCTCCGCCACGCGGTCGGCAAGGCGCGCGGCCTCGGCCATGCGCTCGTGCTGTTTGCGGATTTCCTCTTCCTGCCGCTTCATGTCCGTGAGGTCGAACCAGATGACCAAGGCGCCAATGGGGTTGCCGTCAAGGTCATGAATGGGCGTGCAGGTGGAGTTAATCTGGAACTCGCGCCCGGAGGTGGTGGTCATGGGGATGTCGGCGCTCAGGCGCTTGCCCTGGTCCATGCTCTTCATGGCGAGGGTTTCGCGCGCGGCGTCGTGGAAGAAGAACTCGCCGGAGGTTTTGCCGTAGTAGTCTTCGGGCGTTCCGGGGAATTCCATCAGGCGTATCTTTTCGTCGTTGATGAACACCATTTCGTTTTCCGCACTGACCACGGAGCACGGCAGGGTGATGCCCTTGAGGACGCCCTCGGCAAAGCCCAGCTTGTTTTTCAGCTCCAGCACCATAGCGTTCACGGAGGAGACGGTGCGGCCAATGGCGTCGTCGCCGTCGTACTCGGAGCGCGCGTTCAGGTCGCCGGAGGCAATGCGCTGGGTCACGGAGGACAGCTCATCAAGAGGCCGCAGCAGCCGGCGCAGAAGCAGCACGGTAAACAGCGCCGCAGCCACAAGGCCGATGCCAACCACGCCGAGGCTGACCAGCATCAGCGTGCGGTCCATACCCAGCATCATGGAATCCTTGGCGATGGAGACGACCACCAGCCAATCCCACGGGGCAAAATACTTTACAAAGCCAACGCGCTCGCGGCCGTTGTTGGTAAAGGTCACAATGCTGTCGCGCGCGGACGAAATGGCCCGCCACACATCCTTGCCGCTGCCGGAGAAGTCGAGCTCGCGGTCCTCGGGACAGTACAGCAGGTGGCCGTTGCTATCGCTGACAAAGGCGTAGCCGCGCCCGGCGACGGAAATCTCGCCCAGCATGGACTGCATGTGCGGCGACATAATCTCCGTCCCCACAAACAGCACCGCCACCACATTGCCGCCGTAGTCCGTGGCGGGGGCGTAGGCGGTGATGTACTCCTTACCAAGCACTCTGGCGCGGCCGTAATAGGTCTCGCCATTCATGACCGTTTGGTAAACGGGGCTGTCTTCGGGGATGTAGGTGCCAACGGCGCGGGTGCCGTCGTCCTTGGTAATGCTGGTGCTTACGCGGACCAGCTTGCCGGGCAGCACCTGAAAGATGGTGGCATGAAAGCCCGACATGTCGTGGATGCGGTCCACGATGGAGGTGTCGTTCAGGATGGTGGTGTCGGAAAGACGCAGGGAGGGAATATCCACCCGCTCCGCATCCATCGTCTTCTGGTTGATGACGTTCATGGTCTCCACGTCATTTTTGGAGAGCCAGAACCCCATGTTGTCCTTCACCTGCTGGCTAAACCGCGCAACCTCATTGCGCAGCGCCATATTCATGCTTTCGTCCTGCATGCGCGCGGCGTGGACAACCTCTGTGGTTGTGTTTTTGAGGAATTCCTGCCCGAAGGCGGTGAGGGCCTTTTGGGATTGATACAGATTCACAGCCGCCTGCGTGCCCAAAAGCACGGCAACCGTCAGCAGTATCCCGGAGATGAGTTTCTTGTTGAAATTCAGTCGCATCAAGCACCCTATCCAAAAGTTCGAGTGGGGCGGTTGCCTGACAACCGGAGCACACATGGGGCGCACCCGCCACGCATACGGCCTCCGCCATGAGGAGTATAGAACCTAGGCCAGCCCGCTCAGCTGGCGTCGCAGTGGCGTCATGAATACGTCACTTCATCGCACAATGTCCAGTCGGATATCCGATAGCCTTTAATACCAGCACCTTTAGGGCATCACACGTCTTGCCTGCGTCTATCGGCGCTTGTGCGCAAAAGATTACCCCTACCCTCTGAAAAAGCACATCTTTTCCCCTTATCCGCCCATACGGCCCGCCAATGCCCACAGCGCGATGCAGGCAGGGCTTGCCAAGGAAAACGTTTGCCGCTATACCCCATCTCCGCGTTTGGAAATCGGATGACGACAGCAGGAGAGACCGCCCGCGAGGGGGCGGCGCCGAAGAAGTAAATCTTTCAGGCAAAAGGACTGCTGTTCGACGAGCCTCTGGAGAGATTCCCGCAACGGGAACGCCGAAGGAGCAAGCCGGGATACCCCGGTGAAACTCTCAGGCAAAAGGACAGAGGGAAAATTCCACAGATGCACACCCCCATGTGCGTCTTGGCGTATTTTCCGCATGTATTCCCCTCCACTGGCCGCATCATTCATTTCCTGATTGTTGAACCTTGAAATCCATAAGGAAACATCAGAAATGGACTTGTTGCAGCTACTCGAAAAAGTTGACTCCTTTGTTTGGGGTCCCCCGCTTCTCATTCTTCTTGTTGGTACCGGCGCGTACCTGACCTTCCGCCTTGGCCTGTTGCAGATTCTGAAGCTGCCGCTGGCGCTGAAATATGTCTTCAGCCGCGAGAAGGACCAATCCCAACAGGGCGACGTGTCGCCATTTGCCGCCCTGTGCACCGCCCTTTCCGCCACCATCGGCACCGGCAACATCGTGGGCGTGGCCACCGCGCTGAAGGCTGGTGGTCCGGGCGCACTGTTCTGGATGTGGCTTGCCGCCTTCTTTGGCATGGCCACCAAGTACGCCGAAGGCCTGCTGGCCGTGAAGTACCGCGTGATGGACGAAAACGGCCAAATGTCCGGCGGCCCCATGTATTATCTGGAACGCGGTTTGGGGAACCGCTTTCTGGCGCGCATGTTTGCCGTGTTTGGCATTGGCGTGGCGTTTCTTGGCATTGGCACCTTTCCGCAGGTAAACGCCATCACCGAGGCAACGCAGGGCGCGTTTGGTCTGCCCAAACTGCTGACCGCCGCCGTGCTGACCGTGCTGGTCGCCATGGTGACCCTTGGCGGCATCCGCCGCATCTCCGAAACGGCAAAGCGCATCGTGCCCTTTGCGGCGGTGTTCTACATTGCCGCGTCTGTGATGATTCTGGTGCTCAACGCCGACAAGGTGCCCGCCACCGTCAGCCTCATCATCCAAAGCGCCTTTGCGCCCGAGGCCGCCTTTGGCGGCGCACTGGGTGTGACCATGCTCATGGCCATGCGCAATGGTGTGGCGCGCGGCGTGTTCTCCAACGAGTCCGGCCTTGGCAGCGCGCCCATCGCCGCTGCCGCAGCGCGCACCAATTCCTGCGTGCGTCAGGGCCTTATCTCCATGACGGGCACGTTCTTCGACACCATCGTCATCTGCACCATGACAGGCATTGTGCTGGTGATGACCGGCGCGTGGAACACCGACGGCCTTGCCGGTGCGGACATGACCAACGCCGCGTTCAACATGGGTCTGGGTACCGAAATTGGGCAGTACATCGTCACCATTGGCCTTGTCTTCTTCGCCTTCACCACCATCCTTGGCTGGAACTACTACGGCGAGCGCTGCACGGAGTATCTTGTGGGCGTCAAGGGCATCCGCCCCTTTAAAATCGTCTACATCCTGCTGGTGGCATCCGGCGCGTTCCTGAAGCTGGACACCATCTGGCTGCTGGCGGACATCGTCAATGGCCTGATGGCCGTGCCGAACCTCATTGGCCTGCTGGGCCTCTCCGGCGTGGTTGTCGCCGAAACCCGCGCCTACTTTGCCGCACGCTCCGGCGCCGGCAAAACCTGCTGCGCACGCTGACCCGCACGCATGCCACACAACACAAAGCGCCGTCCCCGCTTGGGGGCGGCCCTTCTTGTATGCCGCGGCGCACCAGTGGGGATGCCGCGTTGGCCAAAGGGAGAAGCTCCGCACGCGTCAGCCCCCCTCCTCTGGTCTGCTCCGCGCGGGGCTTCGCGCGCCCCGGTCAAAGGCCCCCCTTCCCGCTCAGTCTCCGTCCAGCTAGGTCCTCGCTGGTCTCCTCCCACCCGGTCAACGGCCTTCTACCACACCGCCGCGCCATCTCCAGCA